>NZ_JBHUPT010000059.1:0-104306 GCF_049056525.1 Leisingera coralii
CGGCCAGCCCGCGAACTTCCTGGGGCTGTTTGCCAGCGCAACCGAAGAGCGCGACAAGGCAAACGCGATCCTGGCTATAGGCGAAACGATCCTCGATTGGGCAGAGCATCGCGCCAAGGACGCCGGCGCGCAGGACGTGGTCACGCACTTATGCGCCGGCGATTACGCAGACGGTATTCTGAAAACCGCCGAATCCAGCAATGCCGGGATGATCGTCATCGGCAGGCGCGGGCTGGGTCTGGTCCGCGAGATACTGATGGGGAGCGTGTCCCAGAAGGTGCTGCACCACGCGGCGTGCACGGTGGTTGTCACGCAGTAACCCGGCACCGGAATGCAGTTGGCTTCGGTAAAAGGGAGCAAGCCGTGGGATTTCCAGCGGGCGTCCAGCATGAGCCTCCAGCCAAAGACAGATTAGGCCCGTGGCCAGCTGCCGTGGTCACTGCATTTGCAGATCTGGGCCTGAATGACGGCGAAATCGCCCGGTACTTTGGCGTCCCGCCGTCGCTGATCCTGCAACTGCGGCAGGCCAGGCGGCCGGACCGCATGGCGGTTTTCGGGGGCGGCAGCGCCCTTGATGCGCGGCATCCAAGCGACCCGCCGGCCACACCGCCCTGGTACGCAAGCCTTACCCGGCTTGCAGGAAGACTGCGCCACGCGCTGCGCCGGCTGCCGTGGTAGGGTGGGTCGGCACATCCTGACGCTCAGGCTCGGGCGCGCCTTGCCCAAGAGCTCTGACCCAAGGTCATGTTGACAAATGGCGGAGCCAAAGACGGATCGACGTGATGTCGATGAAGCCCGGGAAGCTCTCAGCCGTCTTGTCGTAGCGTGTTGCGGCGCGTCTGGCGTTCTTGAGCTTGTTTAAGCACCGCTCGGCCAAGTTGCGCAGGCGATGGAGCGAACGGTCCACGCTGATGCGTTTCTTGCGGGATTTGCGCATCGGGATGACCGGCAGCACATCGCGCTTTTCCATGTGCACCCTGTTGCTGTCGGCGTCATATCCGCGATCTGCAAGCAGCACGCTAGGACTAGGCAGGTTGTCGGCCATGACCAGATCGAAACCGAGATAGTCGAATGTCTGCCCCGGCGTGATCTCTGTCCTCATGGGCAGACCATGCGCGTTGACGAAGAGGTGGATCTTGGTCGTGAAGTGGTAGATGGTCCAGAAAACAGTCCAGTGGACTGTTTTCCCATCGGACGCTCTTGAGCGCCCGAAACCCTGTCGCGGAGTCCCCCTTTAGCACCCGCTGTCTGATGATGGGCCCGGATCACGGTGCTGTCGATCATTTGCAGGGCGTCTGGCACGGCCCCGCTTTCGTTCAGGGCCTCCATGATCTCCTCCCAGAGCCCCGCCAGCGTCCAGCGCCGGAACTGGCGGTAGACGCTCGACCACTTGCCAAACTCTTCCGGCAGGTCACGCCATGGGGCACCCGTCTGCGCGATCCAGAATATCCCATCAAGAACAGGGCGGTGGTTGGTGGGTTTGCGTCCATTCGGGGTGCGGGTTGTCTGGATGAACCGCTCAAAGAACGCCCATTCCTCGTCCGACATCAGGTTTCGTGCCAAGCTGGTCTCCATCGCAGATACCAGCTTGAATCATGCCCAGAGCCCGATGTGAATCCCGTTTATCAACACGACCTAGGGCCGTAAATTTACAAAAAATGAACTAGAAGTAGAAAAGCCAACGTTTCAAGCCTCCAAATATCTCCGTAACAGTAAGTCAAAGGAACCTTTGGGCTCTACCGCCCGCTGACCCGAAACAGCTTCACTATTTGAGGGTTACGCTGTTTCGGGCTAGCTGGTAGCTGAAGTTCTAACACAACAAGAGCTTATGGTCTCGTCGTACGTGTTAGCACTTTTAATTCATGCCCAAGGCGTCCTTGTACATTTCCAGCACCGCCTCTTCTTCGGCGATGTCGTTCTCGTCGCGCTTGCGCAGGGCGATGATCTTGCGCATCACCTTGGTGTCGTAGCCGCGCCCCTTGGCTTCGGCCATCACCTCTTTCTGCTGCTCGGCGATGGTCTTCTTCTCTTCGTCCAGACGCTCGAACCGCTCGATAAACTGGCGCAGTTCGCCAGCGGTCACACGGTAGTTTTCGCTTTTTTCGTCTTCGGTGATATCCATCTGCGGCTCCGTCGGCACATGCTGTCAGTTGCTGTCGGAGCAAGGGGATAGCGTCCCGCCCGCCGCGCCGCAAGAAGGGAAAGCGGCAGAGCTGCGCCAAGCGGCAAAATCCGGCACCACGCCTGCGCGGCTTGCGCGTGCGATCAGGATCAGCTAGGCGCGGCAAAGCGCAAAACCCTGCAGGAGCACGCCTATGTTCGATCTTATTGTCTGGACCGGAGCCGCCTTGTCCGTAGCCGGGCTGCTGGGGCTGGTCTGGTGCATCATCAAGGTCGCACGCGCCCGCCGCCGGAAACTGGATGACGACGCGCTGCGTGCTGTGGTGCAATCGGTGCTGCCCTACAATCTGGGCGCCCTGCTGCTGTCGGTTCTGGGCCTGATGCTGGTGATGGTGGGCATTTTCCTGGGCTGAAGCCCGGGGCGGTCCTGCTGGACCGGCATGCCTTCAGACGGGCATGTTGTCGAACATCTCTTCCACCGCCTCTTCGCACAGCGCAGCCTCAAGACGGCGGAACCGGCGCGGAACCTCTGCCCCCTTCTTGCGCATGTGGTCCAGCAGCCGGATGAATTCGGGCCGCATGGCCAGCCGGGCAGCGCCGGTCTCTTTCTGAATTCTGGTTTCCAGCTGTTCGACGGTGTGAAACAGATCTTCCATTGTCATGAGCAGTCCTCCCTACGTCCTGCGATTGTGACAGTATTTCGCAACAGGAATACGAAATCCCGCGGAATGTGACCTCCGTGCCGCAAATTTACGCACTTTTATCGCCCAGCCGCCGCTTTTGCGGCTTTACTTGGCGCCCGGCAACGCTAACGCGGCGCAGCATCGCCCGCCTTGACACAAATCAGACGGCTGCGATGATTTGAATGGCGCCTGCGGCTTTGAGCTCCGGCGGCCTTGAAACACATTCTCAAATCAATATATGAATTCCCGTAATCAAGGGAGACTGACAAATGACCCCCGCCGTCAAAGCCTTTTTCGACGAAGCCACCAACACCGTGTCTTACGTAGTGCGTGAGCCCGAAGGCACGGCCTGCGCCATCATCGACTCGGTACTGGACTTTGACCACGCGGCCGGGCGCACCAGCACCGCCTCCGCCGACGCAATTGTGGCCTGGATCAAGGCCGAGGGGCTGCGGCTGGAGTGGATCCTTGAAAGCCATGTGCATGCCGACCACCTGTCGGCGGCCCCCTATCTGCAGGAGCAGCTGGGCGGCAAGATCGGCATTGGCGATCGGATCACCGTGGTCCAGAACACCTTCGGCAAGATCTTCAACGAAGGCACCGAATTCCAGCGCGACGGCAGCCAGTTCGACCAGCTGTTCCGCGAGGGCGACAGCTTCATGATCGGCCAGATGCGCGGCGAGGTGCTGCATACGCCCGGCCACACGCCCGCCTGCCTTACCTATGTGATCGGCGATGCCGCCTTTGTCGGCGATACCCTGTTCATGCCTGATTTCGGCACCGCCCGCTGCGATTTCCCCGGCGGATCCTCTGCCGATCTGTACAACTCGATCCAGAAAATCCTGTCGCTGCCCGATGAAACCCGGATCTTCGTCGGCCATGACTACAAGGCGCCGGGCCGCGACGATTATGCCTGGGAAACCACGGTGGGCGAGCAGAAGGCGCTGAACGTGCATGTGGGCGCGGGCCGCAGCATCGAAGAATTTGTCGAAATGCGTGACGCCCGCGACGCGACGCTGGGAATGCCGCGGCTGATCCTGCCGTCGCTGCAAGTGAACATGCGCGCAGGCCAGATGCCGGAGCCGGATGACCAGGGCGATGTGTTCCTGAAGATCCCGGTCAACAAGATCTGACCGGGCTAACGGAGAAAAATGATGCAAGCAGACTGGATTTGGGGATTGGGCGGCGGCCTGCTGATCGGGCTAGGCGGCGCGGTTTACCTGCTGGGCAATGGCCGGATCATGGGCGCCAGCGGCATTCTGGGCGGGCTGCTGGATGGCAGCGGCCGCAACACCGCGGCTGAACGGACCGCCTTCATCGCCGGCGTGATCGGCATGCCGCTGCTGATCGGGCTGCTGACAGGCAGCACGCCCGACACCCACGTCACCAGCAATGCTGCGGTACTGGTGCTGGCCGGCCTGCTGGTGGGCATCGGCACCCGCGTTGCCAATGGCTGCACGTCCGGCCACGGGGTCTGCGGCATTTCCCGCCTGTCCCTGCGCGGGATTGCGGCAACGGCGGTCTTCATGCTGGCAGGCATCCTAACGCTCGCGGTGCTGCGCCAGATGCTGGGGGTGATCTGATGCTGCGGATTGTGCTGGCATTGTTTGCAGGCAGCCTGTTCGGGACCGGACTGATGCTGTCGGGAATGACCGACACCGCCAAGGTGCAGGGCTTTTTGGATATCCTTGGCGATTGGGATCCCACCCTGGCCTTCGTGATGGGCGGCGCGCTGCTGCCGATGGCGCTGGCCTGGCGGCTGACAGAAGGGCGCAAACCCGCAGCCGGCGGCAGCTTCCCCGCCCCGCCCTCTGCGGAGCTGGACAGGCGGCTTGTCCTGGGTTCGGTGCTGTTCGGCATCGGCTGGGGGCTGGTGGGCCTCTGCCCCGGCCCGGCGATGGCTTCGCTCAGCTACAACAGCTGGCAGGGCGCGCTGTTCATGGCGGCGATGGCCTGCGGCATGATAGCCGCCCCGAGGGTCAGCCGGCATCTGGACCGGGGCGCCGCAAACGCGTAAAGAATCGCGCATGGATGCACGCGTAATCACCCCCCGCTACTCGGTCTCGCCGCAGATCTCGGCTGAGGATCTGCCCGCCATCGCCGCCGCCGGTTACAAGACTGTGATCTGCAACCGCCCGGACGAGGAAGTGCCGCCCAGCCATCAGGCCGAAGCGATCCGCGCCGCGGCGGAGGCGGCCGGGCTGCGGTTCGAGGTGCTGCCCCTGACCCATCAGACCATGACGCCTGAAAACGTGGCGCTGCAGCGCGAGCTGTACGAGAGCTGCGAAGGCCCGGTGCTGGCCTACTGCGCCTCCGGCACACGCTGCTCGGTGGTCTGGGCACTTGGACAGGCCAGCGATATGAGCGCGGACGACATTCTGCAAAAGACCGGCGCGGCAGGCTATCAACTGGATGGGCTGCGCCCGGCGCTGGAATCGCTGGCAAGCCGCTGAGGCCCTGACCGCAGATTGCCTGCCCAGGTATGGCAGGCAATCCCAAGCACCGGCACCCGTCTCCTGCCCGGGGTCAGCCCCGGGCAACTTCGCCTTATGCAAGGGCTTTCTGCGCTTCTGTTTGCGGCTGGCTGTTTCCATTTCGGTGCGGCGGCCGGGACTGAATTTGCGGCAACGCTCCGGGCACACTGAGCTGCCGCCGCAGCGCTGCCAGCGTACGATTGCGGCCCGGCAGCCCGTTTATGGGTCTATGCGAAAAGGCCGTCCGGCGTGAGCAAGGGAAACGCCGCAAACGGGGCTTATCAAAATCAGCCGTTTTCCGTCAGCGCGCCGTCCAGACCGGCCAGTTGCGAGATTTCCGCTGCGGCATCGCCCGGCTCGAAATCGCCGAGGCCGGCGGCAGGCAGATCAGGCAGGTCAGGCAGATCCGGCAGGTCGGGAAGATCCGGCAACCCGCCGTCCAGGCCATCCATGCCCAGCCCGCCATCGCCGTCGAGACCGGACAGGTCCAAGCCATCCAGGCCCGCGTCCATTCCGCCCATTCCGCCCATACCGCCGCCCTCCAGCGCCGGAGCCGCCTCCAGCGCGGGCAGGCCGCCATCATCCATCGGATCCTGCAGCCCCTGGTCGGCAATTCCCATTCCGAGTGCCGGCGCGGCGTCCGGCATCGAATCCATGCCTGCCCCGTCGGAGAAGGCCATATCGTCCGCACCGGCATCGCTGACCAGCCTGGTTCTGGGCTGGTTCAGCCGCACCGCACGGGATCCGTTCATCTGTCCCAGCCGCCCCTGCGCCACCGGCTTTCCGCCAATGGTCAGCAGGTCGGTTTCATAAAGAAAGGCCTGATCCAGCGGCAGCGTGTCGCCGACCTTCAACCCGGCAAAGTCGCGCAGCGGCACCCGCATCTTGCACAGAACCGCGGTCAGCTCCGCGCGGATCGAATCGAGGTTGCGGCCCAGCGACGGGCCCTGGGCTGCGCCGCCCTGTCCGTCCTGCAGCTCTTCCGCGGTGGGTTCCGGCAGTATCAGCTTCATCACGCCCTGCATGGCGCCGCAGGCCAGATCCAGCGTCAGCTCGATCACCCGGTAATCCTCAGCCTCCAGCCCCAGCACCAGGCTGCGCACGTTCTCCACCTGCGCGCCAAAGCGGTAGCCGGAGAAGATGGCCTGGTCCGCATGGCCGTCCAGCATCGACACAACCTTGGCAAAGGCGCGCTCGAGGAATTCGGCGGTCATTGCAGCATCGGTGGGCGTATAGACGCGCTCACCCGGCGCCTTGCCGATCACCGCGCCGATGGTCTGCTGCTGAATCAGCGCGGTCACCGTGGCCGCGTCCATGCTGGCTGCACCGATCCGCCCGTTGGGGCAGTCCAGCACCACCAGCAGATCCTTGTCTGACAGGTTCTGGGCAAGGTCCTCGGGGACGCGGTTGCACTGACGGGCCGCCAGCACCGCCATCGGCAGCTCACACAGATCCGCAGCCGCGCGCGCAACGGAACGGCGCAACGCCTTCAGCGTCAGCGAGCTGTTGATCGCCCCGGCGCCTTCCTTAGTTGCTGCCAGCTTGCGTGCAAGCACACTCTGCTTACCGCTGCCCGCCTGTGCTGCATCTGTCTCAGACATAGGTTGATTAACCTGCCCCATACGCGTCCCGTTTCCCCGGTTTTACCCGAAAGGAGGTTAACAACTTCTGTATCCCGAGGCAGGTTACGCCGCCTTTTCACCGGCTGCGGGTAAGGAAACCCGGAAGGCGCCGCCGCTGTGCCCGGGCAAGTAGCAGATATCTCCGCCGAGCCGCTGCATGACCTCGCGGCAGATCGCCAGCCCCAGCCCGGCGCCGCCCGCGCGTTCGGGGCTAACGCGAGAGAATTTCTCGAAAATCATCTGCTGGAAATCCGCGGGCACACCGCTGCCGTTATCCGTGAAATCGATATGCAAATGCCCGCCGGCGGCCGTGGTGGAGATGGTCAGTTCAGGCTCTTCCGCGTCGCAGTATTTCTGGGCATTGGCGATCAGGTTGATGAACACCTGCGCCAGCCGGTCGAGGTCGGAGGAGATGCGGTAGGCCTCCGCTTCGGGGCTGCGGACCACCTTGAGCGGCCGGTCCGAACCCGCCAGCGCAGCGGCGACCGCGTGGTCCAGCACTTCCGTCAGGGTGCCTGCCGTCATGTTGAGGCTCACCTGGCCGTTCTCCAGCACGCTGAGGTCCAGCAGGTCGTTCAGCAGCCGGGTCAGACGCAGCGTCTCGTCATGGATGATGCCGGCATAGTGCCGCTGCTCCTGCGGGCCGAGCTGGGCGTCATCGCGCAGGATCTCCGAGAACGCCCGGATCGAGGTCATCGGCGTGCGCAGCTCATGGCTCACCTGGCTGAGGAAGGCGTCTTTCTGCTCTGAAATCTGTGTGAGCTTCTCGTTTGTTTCCCGCAGCTTTCGGGCCGTTGCCGACAGCTCCGCCGACTGGGCTTCCAGGCGGCTGGAGTATTCCAGCATCTGCGCCGTCTCATCCGCCACCGCCAGCAGATCCTGCACCGAGACCGACGAGCCGCCGACGATCTGCCCGATCATCGCATGCGCCGCCGCGGCGCCGATGGAGGCGCTGAGCTCGCGCTCCAGCCGCTCCAGAAAGGCAGGCGTCGGCTCCGGCAGCGGGCCGCGGCCACCCTGGCGCATCCGCTCGCGCTGGAAGAAGGCCTGCGCTTCGGAGGCACCGAGGATCCGCTGCGACATGATCATCAGGTCTTCGGATTGCGCAACCGAACCGGTCCAGCCGCGCGGGCCCGCGGAATGGTCAAAGACATTAACGAATTGCGCGCCCTGCAACCGTTCCAGCGGGCTGGGGAAGCTCATCAGCGACACCAGGCAGAAGGCCGTGGCATTGAGGCTCATCGACCACATCACCGCATGCACGGTCGGGTCCATGCCCTCGATCCCGAACAGCGCCTGCGGGCGCAGCCAGCTGAGGCCGAACAGGCCCTCGCGCAGAATGTGCTCCGGCAGCAGCCCGCCGCCAAGTGCGGGCAGCAGCATGGTATAGAGCCAGATGGCAAAGCCCACGGTGAGGCCGGCCAGCGCGCCGCTGCGGGTGGCGCCGCGCCAGAACAGGCCGCCGACCAGCGCCGGCAGGATTTGCGCCACACCGGCAAAGGAGATCAGGCCGATAGCCGCCAGCGCGGCAGCGCCGCCCGAGAGGTGGTAATAGAAATACCCCAGCGCCATGATCACCGCGATCGATACCCGCCGCGACAGCAGCACCACATCGCGCACATCGCCGGAGACCGAGGCCTGGCGGCTTTGCAGCCGCAGCCAGACCGGCATCACGATATGGTTCGACACCATCGTCGACAGCGCCATCGCCGCCACGATCACCATCGAGGTCGCGGAGGAGAAGCCCCCGAGGAAGGACAGCACGGCCAGCCCCTGCTGGCCCTGCTGCAAAGGCACCGTCAGCACGAACATGTCGGGGTTGGCGCCCGCGGGCAGCAGCTCCAGCCCGACAACGGCGATCGGCACCACGAACATCGAGATCAGCAGCAGGTAAAGCGGGAAGGCCCAGGAGGCGATGCGCAGGTGGCGTTCGTCCTCATTCTCCACCACCATCACCTGGAACATCCGCGGCAGGCAGACAAAGGCGGCAGCAGCCAGGAAGGTGATGGTCGCCCAGCGGCTGCCGTCGACGTTCCACTGGCCGATCTGCGAGGCATCGATGCGCTGCAGCGTCTCGCCGACACCGCCCGCCACGCCCCAGACCACAAACACCCCCACCGCCAGCAGCGCCGCCAGCTTGACAATGGCTTCCAGCGCAATGGCGGTCACCACCCCGTGGTGGCGCTCATTGGCGTTGAGGTTGCGGGTGCCGAACAGGATTGCGAACACCGCCAGCCCGGCCGCTACCCAGAACACGGTCGAGGTCTCATTATAGCCGCGTATGGGATCGGCCTCGGCGAAGATGGCAAAGGACAGGGTGACCGACTGCAGCTGCAGCGAGATGTAAGGGGTGACACCAATCACCGCGAGGATCGTGACCCCGGTGGCCAGCAGGTTCGACTTGCCATAACGCGAGGAAATGAGGTCGGCGATGGAGGTGATCCGCTGGCTGCGCCCGATCCGCACCAGCTTGCGCAGGCCCCACCACCAGCCGATCATCACCAGCGAAGGCCCGAGGTAGATGGTCACGAACTCCAGACCTGAGCGCGCCGCATAACCGACGGCACCGTAAAAGGTCCAGGCGGTGCAATAGACCGACAGCGACAGCGTGTAGATCAGCGGCGAGCGCATCCAGGCCGCGCTGCGGCCTCGTGCCGCCATCCGATCGGCCCAGAAGGCGATGAAGAACAGGAACGCCACATAGGCGAGGCAGACAAAGGCCAGCACGTTGAGGGAGGCCATCAGCCGTCCTCCCCGTCATCCGGCCGGTCACCGGGAAGCCCTGCCCCGTCCGGCCCGCCGCCGGTCCAGTGGTCGGCCCACCGCTGCACCGCCATGCTGAAGACGAAACAAGCGCCGATCAGCCCGATCCAGACCGCGAACACATAGATGACGGCAGCAGACATGCTGACCCCGTCCCGGGCCGCCGGATGGGTCGAGGCTTCGGGCCACAACAGCGGCAGTGCCAGCAGCAGCGCCCCCAGCACCGGCAGCAGCCGGGCGATGTCCATCAGGCGGCGGCGGCGGTAGGTCTGGCGCTCCGCGCGGGTGCCCGTTTGCTCTCTGGGGCCGCCGTCCCGGGTCATCCCTGCCCGGCCTGGGCGTGCAGGTCCCGCACTGCGGTCAGCACCTCGGCATTGGAGAAAGGTTTGGTCATGAAGCGGGTCACACCCGCTTTCTCCGCCATCTCGCGGTCCCGCATCTGGCCGCGGGCGGTCAGCATCAGCACCGGCAGCGCCTGCATGTCACGCTCGGCGCGCAGCTCGCGGACGATCTCCAGCCCGCTCTTGCCCGGCAGCATAAGATCGAGAATCACCAGGTCGGGATTGGCATCCCGGATCACCTCCACCGCGGTGGCGCCATCGGTATGCGCATCCACGCTCCACCCGTCCCGGGTCAGCAGAAACCGGATGGCCTCGGTGATATTCGGCTCATCTTCGATCAGTACAACATGCCTGCCCATCAGCAGAATTTCCTCCCGGCGTCCCCTTCCGGCCAGGCCGGTGCGGGCGCGCATTCCTTTTTGCGCAGGTTAGCCCCGCGGCCATGTGGCTGTCAAAACTCTTCCTTCAGGATCGACGGCTCGCGCCGGGCCGGACAACCCTGGCGCGGGCAGATCCGGCAGCTGGCGCCGACCGGCTGCGGGTCCTGCGCTTCCTGGCCGCCGGGCAGGATCAGCATCACCGCCCGGTACAGGGGATCAGCCCCGAAATCCGGCATCTCCTGCGGCCAGGCTACCGCCATGCAGTCAAAGGCAGCCGCGTTGCGCCCCTGCTGCACCACATTGCGCCGCACCGGCACATGCGGGCGCACCAGCGCGGTGTAAAGCGGCCACAGCGGGCAGGACGCCCCGAACCGCGGCATGGCAAAGCCGGTGACCGGCTTGCGGAACAACAGCGTGCCGGAGGCATCGCAGATCACCAGCCCGGCCTCCCGCCCCAGCACCTCCTCCGGCAGTGCGGCCAGCCGCCGCAGCACCGCAGGCAGGCCGCAGCCGAATTTCTGCGCCAGCGCCACGGGGGCAAGCCCGCCGGAGCGGAGCTCGCGCTCCAGCGCCTGCAGCGGCATGGCGCGGGCGTCCGCCTGGTACTGTTCCAGTGCTGCGCGGGCCAGGCTGCGGGCGGCTTCGCTCACCAGCTCCGGGGCCTCCCGCACCAGATCCTCCGGCGCAGCGGTGCCGTCCTCCAGCGCCGGAAAATGGAAACGGCTGGCCTGCAGGAAGGCCTCGGCCTCCTCCTGCGGCATGCCGCGGCGGTCGGCGCCGGTGTCCCCCTCATCCAGAAAGCTCACCAGTGCCCGGCTGCTTTCCGACAGGCGCAGCGAATCCTCGTTGAGGTTCTTGTGGAAGCGGTCGCGCCATTCCGGCTCCAGCTCTCCGGTTTCCGCCAGGATCGACGCGGTGGAGCGGATTGCCGCCGCGGTGGACAGCACCTCATGCACCGAGGCTGCCAGGTTGGGGTCATGGGTCAGCCGGTCCGACAGGGTTTCCACCGTGCGCTCCAGCGTAGCGATACGGCGGTGGCCGGACGCCAGCACCTCGGCCCAGCCCGGAAAGCGGCCGGCAAATTCGTCCACCCGGTCCAGTTCCGCGACCGGCACGCCGCTGTCCGCCGCCGCCTCCCGCAGGGTGGAGATCAGCGCCGCCTCCGCCCCCTCGCTCAGCATCGACGGCTCCACCCCCAGAACACCGGCGATATCGACCAGCAGCTTGCCACCGATTCTGCGCCGGTTGTGCTCGATCAGGTTGAGATAAGAGGCTGAAATCCCTGCTTCCCGCGCCAATTCGGCCTGCCGCAACCCCAGGATGAGCCTGCGTTCGCGGATCCGGCTGCCAGTGAGGGTGTCGCGTGCCATGCCGGCGGGTCTCCCAAAACACTTCCAATTCAAGGGCTTTCTGCAACGCAATATAAGTTTGTTTACAGTATGCCACGGAATATTGTTCATTTATTTACAGAATTTTCAAGCTGTAAAAGGGTTTTATTGCCTGGGTTTACATGTCGCTCTCATACTGATTTTGCACTCATCGTGCTGGTACCGCGCAGAAGTGAGGAGCTGCAAGGCACCAATCATACTAGGGAGGAATACATGTCTAAATTCGACGTTTCGCGCCGTGGTGTCCTGAGGACCGGCGCACTCGCAGGCGCCGGCGTGGCGCTGCCGACCATCTTTACCGCTTCTTCCGCCGCGGCCTTCACCAATGAGCCGACCGGCGGCACCGTTACCCTCGGCTTCAACGTGCCGCAGACCGGCCCCTATGCCGACGAAGGCGCCGACGAGCTGCGCGCCTATGAGCTGGCGGTCGAGCACCTGAACGGCGGCGGCGACGGCGGCATGATGAACACCTTCAGCTCCAAGGCGCTGCAAGGGAACGGCATCCTGGGCAAGAAGGTGGAATACGTCACCGGCGACACCCAGACCAAGTCCGACGCCGCCCGTGCCTCCGCCAAGTCGATGATCGAGAAGGACGGCGCGGTGATGATCACCGGCGGCTCCTCCTCCGGCGTTGCCATCGCCGTGCAGGGTCTCTGCCAGGAGGCAGGCGTGATCTTCATGGCGGGCCTCACCCACTCCAACGACACCACCGGCAAGGACAAAAAGGCCAACGGCTTCCGCCACTTCTTCAACGGCTACATGTCGGGCGCGGCGCTGGCGCCGGTGCTCAAGAACCTCTACGGCACCGACCGCACCGCCTATCACCTGACCGCCGACTACACCTGGGGCTGGACCCAGGAAGAGTCGATCGCAGCCGCCACCGAAGCCCTGGGCTGGCAGACCGTGAACAAGGTCCGCACCCCGCTGGCAGCCACCGACTTCTCCTCCTACATCGCGCCAGTGCTGAACTCGGGCGCCGACGTGCTGGTGCTGAACCACTATGGCGGCAACATGGTGAACTCGCTGACCAACGCGGTGCAATTCGGCCTGCGCGACAAGGTGGTGAACGGCAAGAACTTCGAGATCGTGGTGCCGCTCTACTCCCGCCTGATGGCCAAGGGCGCCGGCGAGAACGTCAAGGGCATCCACGGCTCCACCAACTGGCACTGGACGCTGCAGGATGAGGGCTCCAAGGCCTTCGTGAAGAGCTTTGGCACCAAATACGGCTTCCCGCCGAGCCAGGCCGCGCACACCTGCTATGTGCAGACCATGCTCTACGCGGATGCGGTCGAGCGCGCAGGCAGCTTCAACCCCTGCGCCGTTGTGGAAGCGCTGGAAGGCTTCGAGTTCGACGGCATGGGCAACGGCCCGACCCTCTACCGCGCCGAAGACCACCAGTGCTTCAAGGACGTCCTGGTGGTGCGCGGCAAGGAGAACCCGACCTCGGAGTTCGACCTCCTGGAAGTGGTCGAAGTCACCCCGCGGGCACAGGTGGAATACGCCCCCGATCACCCGATGTTCGCCGGCGGCAACCTGGGCGCCTGCAACCCGGGCGCATAAGCCAGCCACAGGGCGCCGGAATTTTCAAAAAATTCCGGGCCGGATTCCGGGCCGGAATCCGGCTGCCCCAACCGGCCCGTCCGCCTCCCCCGCCGGACGGGCCATTCCGAACCTGACGAACGGTGGGACCCATGGACGCCATTCTCCTGCAAATCCTGAACGGGCTCGACAAGGGCTCGGCCTATGCGCTGATCGCGCTGGGATTGACACTCATTTTCGGCACGCTGGGCGTGGTGAACTTTGCCCATGGGGCCCTGTTCATGATCGGCGCCTTCTGCGCCGTTACCCTGCAACGCATTCTGAACCTCAGCTTTGAAGTGGTCGACGAGACCCAGACCGACTTCCTCGGCAACCCGCTGAAGGTGAAAACCCCCTATGTCGAGGCCTGGTTCGGCCCCGAGTTCGGCGGTGCCATCATTGACTGGGCGGTGCCGCTGGCGATCCTCTTTGCGATCCCGATCATGATCGGCGTCGGCTATGTGATGGAGCGCGGGCTGATCAAGCATTTCTACAAGCGCCCCCACGCCGACCAGATCCTGGTGACCTTCGGCCTCGCCATCGTGCTGCAGGAAGTGGTGAAATACTTCTACGGCGCCAACCCGATCCAGACCCCGGCACCGGATGCGCTGAACGGGGTGATGAACCTCGGCGCCGTCATCGGCATGGACATCATCTATCCTGTCTGGCGCGTGGTCTATTTCTTCTTTGCCGTGCTGATCATCGGCGGCATCTTCTCCTTCCTGCAGTTCACCACCTTCGGCATGGTGGTGCGGGCCGGCATGGCCGACCGCGAGACCGTGGGCCTTCTGGGCATCAACATCGACCGCCGCTTCACCATCATGTTCGGCATCGCCGCTGCCGTCGCGGGCCTGGCCGGTGTCATGTACACACCGATCAACTCGCCCAACTACCACATGGGCATGGACTTCCTGGTCCTGAGCTTCGTGGTGGTGGTTGTCGGCGGCATGGGCTCCCTGCCCGGCGCGGTGCTGGCAGGCTTCCTGCTGGGTGTTCTCGAGAGCTTTGCCTCGATGAACGAGATCAAGTCGCTGATCCCCGGCATCGACCAGATCATCATCTATGTGGTCGCAATCATCATTCTGCTGACCCGTCCGCGGGGCCTGATGGGCCGCAAAGGCGTGATGGAGGACTAAGACATGTTCGGACTGGACAAAAGAGACACTTCCCTGCTGATCATCGTCGCCATCCTGACGCTGTTTGCCCCCTTCATCCTGAACCCCTTCCCCACCGGCAGCGCCATGGCGCAGTTCAACGCGGGCTATCCGGACCTGATGCAGCGGTTCGTGATCTTCGGGATCTTCGCCATCGGCTTCAACATCCTGTTCGGCCTCACCGGCTACCTGTCGTTCGGCCATGCGGCCTTCCTCGGCGTCGGCTCCTACTCCGCCGTCTGGATGTTCAAGCTCATCGGCATGAACGTGATCCCGGCGATTGTGCTATCGGTAATCGTCGCGGGCCTGTTTGCGCTGCTCATCGGCTTCATCAGCCTGCGCCGCTCGGGCATCTATTTCTCGATCCTGACGCTGGCGTTTGCGCAGATGTCCTTCAACCTCGCCTATTCGGTGCTGACACCGATCACCAACGGCGAGACCGGCCTGCAGCTGACGCTGGAAGACCCGCGCATCCTGGGCGTCTCCGCCACCGCGGACGGCTCGATCCCCGTGACCAACCTGTTCGGCCTTGAAATGCGCTCCACCTTCGAACTGGCGCTTGGCCCCTGGGCCTTCCAGTTCAACGCGGGCTACTACCTGTGCGCGCTGATCATGCTGGCCGCCTTCTACCTGGCGATCCGCATCTTCCGCTCGCCCTTCGGCATGATGCTGCGGGCGGTGAAATCGAACCAGCAGCGGATGAACTACACCGGCCTCAACACCCGGCCCTACACCCTGGCGGCCTTTGTGATCTCCGGCATGTATGCGGGTCTTGCAGGCGGGCTGATGGCCTCTATGGACCCGCTGGCGGGCGCTGAGCGGATGCAGTGGACCGCCTCCGGCGAGGTGGTGCTGATGACCATCCTGGGCGGTGCGGGCACGCTGATCGGCCCGGTGCTGGGCGCAGGCTTCATCAAGTACTTCGAGAACATCTTCTCCAAGATCAACGACAACGTGCTGCACACCTGGTTCAGCTTCCTGCCCGACGGGATGGAGGACGCGGTGGTGTTCCTGATCCACCCCTTCATCGGCAAGGGCTGGCACCTGACCCTGGGCATCCTGTTCATGCTGGTGGTGATCTTCCTGCCCGGCGGCCTGGTTGAGGGCGGCCAGCGGATCAAGGGCTGGCTGCGCGGCCGCAAGGTCAAAGACAGCAACGCCTCTGGCGAAACCAACCCCGCGGAATAAGGAGACAGAACAATGGGTATCCTTGAAGTCAAAGACGTGGGGAAACGGTTCGGCGGCCTGCAGGCGCTGTCCAACGTGAACCTCAGCGTCAAGGAAAACTCGGTCCACGCGATCATCGGGCCGAACGGCGCAGGCAAATCCACCCTGTTGAACTGCCTGGTGGGCAAGCTGATCCCCGACACCGGTTCCGTCATGTTCGACGGCCAGTCGGTGCTGGGCCGCGCCCCTTACGAGATCAACCAGATGGGCATCAGCCGGGTGTTCCAGACGCCCGAGATCTTCGGCGACCTGACGGTGCTGGAAAACATGATGATCCCCTGCTTCGCAAAACGGGACGGCGCGTTTGAATTGAATGCCCTGTCCGCGGTGCTGCGGCAGAAGGACATCCTGCAAAAAGCCGAGCACATGCTGGAGGAGATGAACATGGCGGACAAGCGGCACATGCACGCCGCCGCCATGTCCCGCGGCGACAAGCGGCGGCTGGAGATCGGCATGTGCCTTTCACAAGAACCGCGCCTGCTGCTGCTGGACGAACCGACTGCGGGCATGGCGCGGGCCGACACCAACAACACCATCGACCTGCTGAAACAGATCAGCGACGAGCGCGACATCACTATCGCCATCATCGAGCACGACATGCACGTGGTGTTCAGCCTCGCCAACCGGATCACGGTTCTGGCCCAGGGCACCCCCTTGGTCGAGGACGACCCGCAGAACATCCGCGGCAACCCGAAGGTGCGCGAAGCCTATCTGGGCGAGTCGGCGTAAGGAGGAACCAATATGAACGTCAAACCCGATTTCTCCAAGAACGCCAATGTGGCCTCCACCGCCCCGGCCTTCCTGTCGGTCTGGGATGTGCACGCCTACTACGGCGAGAGCTACATCGTGCAGGGCATCAACTTCAACGTCCATGAGGGCGAGATCCTGGCGCTCTTGGGCCGCAACGGCGCGGGCAAGACCTCGACCCTGCGCTCGATCGCGCGCACCGGCTCACCCATGGTGACACGGGGCGAGATCTGGCTGGACCACAAGCCGCTGCATAAGATGACCTCGTATGAGGCCGCCGCCGAGGGCTTGGGCCTGGTGCCCGAAGACCGCCGCATCATCCCCGGCCTGACGGTTGAGGAAAACCTGCAGCTGGCGCAGATCGCCCCGCCGATCGGCTGGTCGCTGGAACGCCTTTACGACCTGTTCCCGCGCCTCGGCGAACGCCGGAAACAAGAGGGCGTGACCCTGTCCGGCGGCGAGCAGCAGATGCTGGCGATTGCCCGCGCGCTCGCCCGCGACATCAAGGTGCTGCTCTTGGACGAACCTTATGAGGGCCTCGCCCCGGTGATCGTGGACGAGATCGAAAAGACCCTCATCCACATCAAGGAACAGGGCATGACAACCATCATTGTCGAGCAGAACGCGGTCCGTGCCCTGGAACTGGCGGACCGTGCCGTGATCCTCGATACCGGCGGCATCGTCTTTGACGGCACCGCCGCCGAGGTTCTGGCGAACGAGGAACTGCGCGCCGAATACCTGGCGATCTGAGGCGCGCCCCAAGAATTCATCTCCGTCTTGCCGGCCACCCGCGTGCCGGCAGTGGCAGACTGAGGCTGGCTCTTCCTGGGTCGGCCTCCTTTTTTTGGGGGGCAGCAGCTGTTCTTGCGTGCGGCAAACATCAGTTTCCCACTATAAACCCTGGTGGTACTCGTTAGCGTTTCTGCGCTTTTCCAACTTGGCGCCTCTTCTTCCCTGCCGCTCCGGTTCCGATGTCTCAGCCACGGCCCGCGCCATTCCGGTGCGGTTTCTGACAGAACACAGAAAGGACATCCGGTTCGCCATGCGCTGAAACTCCGCGCCCTTGCAGTCGCCCTGCCCGCCGCAGCCGCATAGGCTTCCAGCGGCACACCCAGCGCCGGAACCCAGGCCACGATCCGCGAACTTCTGACCGGTCAGGGCAATGACGTGCGCAAGATCGAAACTGAAGACGGCCTGGACGCGGCCCAGGCTGTGAAGGACGGCAACTCAGCAGAGACCTGACAATGCGCCAGAACCGGCAAGACCCGGCCAAACCCTGGATCCTGATTGCCATCATCGCCGTGCAGCCCCTCTGCGCGGCGGTGTTCCTGGGCGGCATGATCGCCGATCCGGCGGGCTTGAGGCCGGTGATGCGGAGACCGGAGAAGGGCCGCACGCCTATTTCGAGAGGCTGGCGGCGGCCATCGTGATCGAGACCCGCATCCTGATGTGGCCGGTGCGGCGCAAGGCGCAGCTGAAGGCAATTTACCGCAAGTCCGCCACCGGAAACCGGGCTGAGCTGGTGAACTTCCTGACCGGCACCATGATGGGGCAGCGGCAGCCGGATACGGGCCAAAGCGCTGCTGCCCGCCCGGCCCGATCCGGCGTCAGACCATCTTCCGCAGCTTGGTCTTCAGCACCTTGCCGTAGTTGTTCTTGGGCAGGGCTTCGATGCGGATATAGGCCTTGGGCCGCTTGAACCGGGCGATCTGGCTGTTGCACAGATCGTCCAGCTCCGCCTCCGGTGCATCGCCCACAACAAAGGCCACCACTTCCTCGCCCCAGTCGGCATGGGGCCGCCCCACCACCGACACTTCCCGCACCTGCGGGTGCATCAGCAGCACCTCCTCCACCTCGCGCGGATAAACGTTAGAGCCGCCGGTAATGATCATGTCCTTGGAGCGGTCCTGCAGGGTCAGATAGCCGTCCGCGTCCAGCACCCCCATGTCACCGGTCATCAGCCAGCCATTGACCAGTGTCTTGGCGGTAGCCTCCGGGTTGTCCCAATAACCCGGCATCACAGCATCGCCGCGTACCATGATTTCACCGTGTTGACCTGCGGGCAGGAACTCCCCCTCCGGGGTACCGATCCTTACCTCCACCATGCTTTGCGCCCTGCCGACACTGGCCAGCCGCTCCTTCCAGCGGGGGTGCGTTCGGTCCTGCACGTCATGGCGCGGCAGCGCGGTGATTGCCATCGGGCATTCGCCCTGGCCGTAAACCTGTACGAAGACCGGTCCGAAATGCTCAACCGCCTCGATGATGTCGGCCACATACATCGGCCCGCCCGCATAAACCACGGTGCGCAGCCCCTCCCCCTTGCGGCCCAGCCGTTTGGCTTCCGAAGTCATTCTTGTGACCATCGTGGGTGCTGCAAACATGTGGACGCGCCCGAAATGCGCGGCGAGGCCGAAGATTTCCGCCTCGTCAAACCCGCCCGACGCCGGGCAGACATGCCTCGCGCCGGCCAGTACATGCTGGATCGCGTAGATGCCCGCCCCATGGCTCATCGGCGCGGCATAAAGCGCGTGATCCTCTGCACTCACCTGATCCACATCTGCAAAATAACCAATGGCCATGTTCATCAGCATCCGGTGGGTAATCATCACCCCCTTGGGCCGCCCGGTGGTGCCGGACGTATAGAACAGCCAGGCCAGATCCCCCGGCAGGCGCGAGCCGGGTTCCGCCACCGGATCCGCTTGCATCGCAGCCGCATAATCCGCGCTGGTGATATCCACGCAACGGACTTTGGCCTCTGTTTCCTCAACGGCCCCGGTCAGGCCCGGCGACGAGAACACCAGCCCGGCACCTGAGTTTTGCAGGATGAACTCCGCCTCCTTGCCGTGCAGCTTGGCATTGATCGGCACAGCAGCCGCCCCGGCGTACCAGATGCCATAAAGCGCGATCAGGTAATCCGGGCAGTTCTTCATGAAGATGCCCACCCGGTCACCCGGCTGAATGCCCTGCCCCAGCAGCCAGCCCGCCACCGACGCCGCCCGCGCATGGAACTCCGCGTAATCCGCCACCAGTTCCTGCCCAAGATACAGCGCAGGCCGGGCGCCCTCCGCCGCTGCCATCCGCTGCAGCCAAACTGCTATGTTCATTTGCTCCTCCCGATGCCCATTTGCCCGCCATAAGGCGCGCCGCGGCACCCCCTTCAATTTCCCGGAACAACCGGGCTAAGAATACCATATGAGCGATCTTGCCTTTGACCATGCCCCCGTGGGCCTTGCCGTGCTGGAACGCCGCGTCATCACGCGGTGCAATCTGCAGTTTGCCGCCACCTTCGGCGGCGCGCCGGCGGACTACACCGGGATGCTGGTGGCCGAACTCTACCCCAGCCAGGAGGATTTCAACCGCATCGGCGCGCTGCTGCAGCGGCCTGAGGCGCAAAGCGGCAGCTACAGCGACGAGCGCATTATGCGCCGCCGCTCCGGCGCCTTGTTCTGGTGCCGGGTGCGCGGCCGTTCGGTCACGCCACAGGCGCCGTTCCAGACCGGAATCTGGTCCTTTGCCGACATTTCCGACGACCGCCCCGTCGTTTCCCTCACCCCGCGCGAACGTGAGGTGGCGATCCTCACCTGCAAGGGGCTGTCGGCCAAGGAAATCGGCAAGCAGCTTGACCTGTCCTACCGCACCGTGGAAAGCCACCGTGCGCATCTGCTGCAGAAATTCGGCGCCCGCAAACTGCCGGAACTGGTGGCAAAACTGACCGGAATGCCGCTTTAGGCAGGAA
The DNA here is from genome assembly GCF_049056525.1 of Leisingera coralii. Lineage (NCBI taxonomy): Bacteria > Pseudomonadati > Pseudomonadota > Alphaproteobacteria > Rhodobacterales > Roseobacteraceae > Leisingera > Leisingera coralii. The sequence continues at coordinate 20,215 of NZ_JBHUPT010000059.1, forward strand.
TTTCCCGCCGCCAATTGCGAATCCGCGCCATAGACCTCATGTTACGGCGCAGTTCAGGAGTGCTTTCCTTGCGGTAATCCTTGCCCTATAAGCGCCCTAATTTCCTGCCTGCCTTAACCGGCGGGCCTGTCGGAATTGGCTGAGGACAATATGACAAACAAAACTCACGAAGCTGACGTGGCATTCATCAAGGCGCTGGCGGAGCTGCTGCGCGAAAACGATCTGACCGAGCTGCAGGTCAAACGCGACTACGGCGATGATGACAGCCTGAACGTGCGCGTGTCGCGCCAGACCGCGATGGCTGCGGCCCCGATGCAGGTACAGGTTCCTGCCGCGGCTGCCCCCGCGCCGGTTGCCGCCGCAGCCGCGCCTGCCGCTGCCCCCGCAGCTGCCAATGACGATCCGGCCAGCCACCCCGGCGCCGTGACCTCGCCGATGGTCGGCACCGTGTACCTGCAGCCCGAACCGGGCGCACCCTCCTTTATCTCCGTGGGCAAGCAGGTCAGCGAAGGCGACACCCTGCTGATCGTCGAAGCCATGAAGACCATGAACCACATTCCGGCGCCGAAATCCGGCACCGTGAAGCGCATCCTGGTCGAAGACGGCGCCGCCGTCGAATTCGGATCGCCCCTGGTCATCATCGAATAAGGATCTGCCATGTTTGACAAGATCCTGATTGCCAACCGCGGCGAGATCGCCCTGCGCGTGATCCGTGCCTGCCGGGAAATGGGCATCAAGTCGGTCGCGGTGCATTCCACCGCCGACGCCGACGCCATGCACGTGCGCATGGCCGATGAATCGGTCTGCATCGGCCCGCCGTCCGGCGCCCAAAGCTACCTGTCGATCCCGGCCATCATCTCCGCCTGCGAGATCACCGGCGCCCAGGCCATTCACCCGGGCTACGGCTTCCTGTCGGAAAACGCCAATTTCGTGCAGATCATCGAGGACCACGGGCTGACCTTCATCGGCCCCTCGGCCGAGCACATCCGCATCATGGGTGACAAGATCACCGCCAAGGAAACCGCCAAGAACCTCGGCATTCCGGTGGTTCCCGGTTCCGACGGCGGCGTGCCCGACATTGCGACCGCCAAGACGGTGGCCGCCGACATGGGCTACCCGGTGATCATCAAGGCGACCGCCGGCGGCGGCGGCCGCGGCATGAAAGTGGCGAAGAACGAGAAAGAGCTGACCTCTGCCTTCTCCACCGCCCGCTCCGAGGCCAAGGCCGCCTTCGGCAATGACGAAGTCTACATGGAGAAATACCTCCAGAAGCCGCGTCACATCGAGATCCAGGTCTTCGGCGACGGCAAGGGCACCGGCGTGCATCTGGCCGAGCGCGACTGCTCCCTGCAGCGCCGCCACCAGAAAGTGTTCGAGGAAGCCCCCGGCCCCTGCATCACCCCGGAAGAGCGCGCCCGCATTGGCAAGATCTGTGCCGACGCGGTCGGCAAGATGGGCTATTCCGGCGCCGGCACCGTCGAGTTCCTCTATGAGGACGGCGAGTTCTACTTCATCGAGATGAACACCCGCCTGCAGGTGGAGCACCCGGTGACCGAGGCCATCTTTGGCGTCGACCTGGTGCGCGAGCAGATCCGGGTGGCCGAAGGCCTGCCGATGTCGTTCACCCAGGACGATCTGGAGATCAACGGCCACGCCATCGAAGTGCGGATCAACGCCGAGAAGCTTCCGAATTTCTCGCCCTGCCCGGGCAAGATCACCCAGTACCACGCCCCCGGCGGCCTGGGTGTGCGGATGGATTCGGCGCTCTATGACGGCTACTCGATCCCGCCGTACTACGACTCGCTGATCGGCAAGCTGATCGTGCACGGCCGCGACCGGACCGAGGCGCTGGCGCGCCTGAACCGCGCCCTGGGCGAGCTGATCATCGACGGCATCGACACCACCGTGCCGCTGTTCCATGCGCTGCTGCAGGAGAAAGACATCCACACCGGCGAGTACGGCATCCACTGGCTGGAACGCTGGCTGGAAGAGAACACGCCGGGCTGAAATCTCACGGGGCGCGCCATTGGCTGCGCCCCGTTTTACTTTTCCCTGCATTTTCCCGTTATACTGCCAGCACCATGAGCTTGACTGCGGACCTCCTGCTGCACGCCTATTCCGCCGGTGTTTTCCCGATGGCCGAACACCGCGACGATCCGGACGTGTTCTGGGTCGATCCCAAGCGGCGCGGGATCCTGCCGCTGGACGGCTTCCGCATCTCCCGCTCCCTGGCCAAGCGCATCCGCAACGGCGGCTTTGAAATCACCGTGAACTGCGACTTTGCCGGGGTGGTGGACGGCTGCGCCGACCGGGCCGAGACCTGGATCAGCGCCGAAATCCGCGACCGGTATCTGGAGCTGCACACCATGGGCAACGCCCATTCTCTGGAAGTCTGGCATCAGGGTATCCTGGCCGGCGGCACTTATGGCGTCTCGCTGGGCGGTGCGTTTTTCGGCGAAAGCATGTTCTCGCGCCGCCGCGACGCCTCCAAGGTGGCGCTGGCCTATCTGACCGACCGGCTGGTGCAGGCGGGCTACAGCCTGTGCGACACCCAGTTCCTGACGCCGCACCTCGCCTCGCTCGGCGGCATCGAGGTCAGCCGCGCCCGCTACCGCGCGCTTCTGCGCGACGCCCTGTCAATAGATGCTGATTTCACGCGCCCCGACGTTCCCGCGCCTCAGCTGCTGCTGCAGCGGATGACCCAGACGTCATAACGGCTGTGATCCAGCGCGTTCAGCGCCGGGCTGGAGGCGATCATCCACCCCTCGAACTGCACCGCGCCGTCACTAGGATTGCGCACAGTGAGATAGGCAAAGGCATCCCCCGTAGGGTTCTCCGCCGGGTATCGGCACTCCGACACGGTGACCAGCAGCCCGAACATCTCCGCGCTGGCGCCAATGGCAACCTCGGCGTCCATGCTGTGACCGTTGACCTTGTCGAGCGCCCGCAGCACCGCGGCAGTCCCCTGTGCCGCCTGCTCCTGCCCCCAGGCGGGCAGCGCCAGCATGGCGGCGGCCAGGGCAGCGGTCAGCCGTTTCACGACTCTTCCCCGCCGCCTGCCACGAATTTGACCAGCAGCGAAATCAGGCTGACGGCACCTTGGGTGTCCTCGATCTCATCCCCCGGCTCAAATGCGAAAGGCGAGCCGCCAGGCATGATCTCGACGAAATTGCCGCCGAGCAGACCTTCGGAGGAGATGACCACCGCACTGTCATCGGGGATTTCGATCCCTTCCTTCACCGAAAACATGGTGTCGGCCCGGAAGGTTTCCGGGTTCAGATCAACACCGGTCACGGTGCCGATCTTGACGCCCGCCAGCCGCACATCGGTGCCGACGCTGACCCCTTCCAGCGACCGGAAAGACGCGGTCAGGTCATAGGTGGCGCCGGCGCGCGACAGGCCCGCTGCCTGCCCCGCATAGACGGCAAACGCAACCGCAGCGGCCAGCACAACGCCGCCGGCAAAGACTTCAGTAGGATTGTGGGACATGAAACCAGCCTTCTGGCAAATGTTTATTCCGGCACCCAGGCCTCGTAATCGCGGCGTTCCTTGGGCTCGCCGCCCGCGCGGATGGAGCCGGCCGGCGCATAGGCCATCATGGTGCCGGTCAGGTTTTCCTGATGCGGCTTTTCCCAGGCCTTGTGCTTCAGCGGCTTCTCGCTCGGCACCTCGTCAAAGGTGCGGTGCAGCCAGCCGTGCCAGTCCGGGCTGACGCGAGAGGCTTCCGCTTCGCCGTTGAACATCACCCAGCGCTTGCTGTCGTCGGCATTGCGGTAAAACACATTGCCCTGGTCATCCTCGCCCACCTTGATCCCCTTGCGGGCGGTGAAAATCGCGGTGTTCAGGGTGGAGCCGTTCCACCAGGTCACAGCGCGCAGAAGAGTGTTCAGGATTCCCATGGGTGCCTCCGGAGTTTTCCGACCTTGATATGGCCCAATTTCCCGCCAAGGTCCAGTGGCTTGCGCCTTTGCTGGAGGCCTCCCGGCGGGAAGGGGCTGTTTTGCCTCAGCCCCGTTTACGGGGCGTTTACCGGCTCAGCTTTCCGCCGGTGCCAGCGCCGTCACCTCGATCTCGATGCGGAACTTGGGATCGATCAGATTGCACTCGATCATCGTTGCCGCCGGCGGGTTGGCGCCAAAGGTCTCGGCCAGAACCGGCCAGCAGGGCTCAAACTCCGCTGCATCCGGCAGGTAGTAGTTCACCCGCACCACATCGGCAAAGCTGGCACCTGCCTTCTCCAAGGCTCCGCCAATTGTGTCCAGCGCCGACCGGCACTGCGCCACAACGTCCTCGCCCTGGCCGACAGTGCCGGCCACATGCACAAAACCGCCCGCAACCACGGCGCGGCAATAGCCGATCTTGGCTTCGAACTCACCGCCCGAAGAAATCCGCTTGATCATGTCTCTCTCCTCAACATGAAAACGGCGCGGAAAATACCGCGCCGTTTTGATAAAACCTTTGGTCTATCAGCCTGCAGACGCCGGCTCTTTCTCGGCATCCGCGTGGATCATCAGCGGCTGCGCTTCAGAGGTCACCGCCTCTTCGTTCACAACCACCTTGGTCACGCTGTCCATGCCCGGCAGATCGAACATGGTATCCAGCAGGATGTCCTCCATGATCGAGCGCAGGCCGCGGGCGCCGGTCTTGCGTTCGATCGCCTTGCGGGCAATCGCCTTCAGTGCCTCGTCGGTGAAGTCCAGCTCGGTGTCTTCCAGTTCGAACAGGCGCTGGTACTGTTTGACCAGGGCGTTCTTGGGCTGGGTCAGGATGGTGACCAGCGCGTCCTCGTCCAGGTCCTCCAGCGTCGCCAGAACCGGCAGGCGGCCGACGAATTCCGGGATCAGGCCGAATTTCAGCAGGTCTTCCGGCTCCAGGTCCTGGAAGATCTCGCCAACACCGCGCTCGTCATTGTCGCGCACATCGGCGCCAAAGCCCATCGCCGAACCCTTGCCGCGCTGCGCGATGATCTTGTCGAGGCCGGCAAAGGCGCCACCGCAGATGAACAGGATGTTGGTGGTGTCCACCTGCAGGAATTCCTGCTGCGGATGCTTGCGCCCGCCCTGCGGCGGAACCGAGGCCACAGTGCCTTCCATCAGCTTCAGCAGCGCCTGCTGCACACCCTCGCCCGACACGTCGCGGGTGATCGAGGGGTTCTCCGACTTGCGGGTGATCTTGTCGACCTCGTCGATATAGACGATGCCACGCTGCGCGCGCTCGACGTTGTATTCCGACGCCTGCAGCAGCTTCAGGATGATGTTCTCGACATCCTCGCCCACGTAACCGGCTTCGGTCAGCGTGGTGGCGTCAGCCATGGTAAAGGGCACATCCAGGATCCGCGCCAGCGTCTGCGCCAGCAGGGTCTTGCCGCAGCCGGTGGGGCCGATCAGCAGGATGTTCGACTTCGCCAGTTCGATGTCCGACCCCGCCTTCTGGGCGTGATTCAGTCGCTTGTAGTGGTTGTGCACGGCAACCGAAAGCACCCGCTTGGCGGTTGCCTGGCCGATCACATAGTCGTCCAGCACCTGGCAGATGTCCTTGGGCGTCGGCACCCCGTCGGTGGCCTTCAGCCCGGAAGCCTTGGTCTCTTCACGGATGATGTCCATGCACAGTTCAACGCATTCATCGCAAATGAACACGGTGGGGCCTGCGATCAGCTTGCGCACTTCATGCTGGCTCTTGCCGCAGAAGCTGCAATAGAGGGTGTTTTTGCTGTCGCCGCCTGAATTCGTCGCCATGGTCTACCTTTCAGTCCGCCCGGTCCGCTGCGCCCGCGCCGCGGGGCAATTCATCTTTCTGCCAGCTTAAGCCAGTGCTTAGGCCGCCACAATGTGAAAGTGCGCCCCAAATTCACCGCGGGGCACACCGCTGTTCACAAGAGCAGGCGTCAGGCCTGCTCGTCATCGCCCCTGGCGCGGTTCTCAACGATCTCGTCGATCAGGCCGAATTCCTTGGCCTCTTCCGGCGACATGAAGTTGTCGCGCTCCAGCGCGTTGACCACGGTGTCGTAGTCCTGGCCGGTGTGCTTGACGTAGATCTCGTTCAGGCGCTTCTTCAGCTTCAGGGTCTCTTCGGCGTGGATCATGATGTCGGTCGCCTGGCCCTGGAAGCCGCCGGAGGGCTGGTGCACCATCACGCGGGAGTTCGGCAGCGAGAAGCGCATGCCCTTTTCGCCCGCGGTCAGCAGCAGCGAGCCCATCGACGCCGCCTGGCCGATCACCAGGGTCGAGACCTTGGGCTTGATGTACTGCATGGTGTCATAGATCGACAGGCCGGAGGTCACCACGCCGCCGGGGCTGTTGATGTACATCGAGATTTCCTTGGACGGGTTTTCCGCCTCAAGATGCAGCAGCTGCGCCACGATCAAGGAGCTCATCCCGTCGTGAACCGGGCCGTTCACAAAGATGATCCGCTCCTTCAGCAGGCGGGAAAAGATGTCATAGGCCCGCTCGCCCCGGCTGGTCTGCTCAACCACCATCGGGACCAGGGTGTTCATGTATGTTTCTCTGGGATCAATCATTTCGACCTGCCTGCGTTGTTTATGTCCGGCACCATACCCGACAGTGTGTTACCCGAGTCTTAGTATCGCCCCTTTTGACCTGCAAGGGGCGGCTGGCATTTTACGCTGCCGCAATCCTGCATCCGGTGTCGCAATCCGCTGGAACGCTGTCGCTATTCTCGGGCTGCGGCCTGCGGCAGCGCCTTAGGTAGCAAAATCAAGTCCGAATTCCGCCCGGGTGCCAAGCGTCCGGGTGCCGCGCTGGGGTCCCGTCATGGCCGATGACAGTTTCGTTCAGAAAGGCGCCGCCGCCAATCTCGCCATCCCGTTCGAGGGCGAGCCGCAGGATTTCTATTTCCTGCTGCTGCCCAAGGCGACGATGCTGCCCGTGGCCGCCGCCATCGAACCCCTGCGCATTGCCAACCAGGTCACCGGCACCAGGCTGTACCGCTGGTACATCATGACCGAGGACGGCCAGCCGGTGCGCTGCTCCAACGGCATGGTGGTGACGCCGGACACCCCGCTGCAGCCGCTGCCCTCGGATTCGATGGGCTTTGTCTGTGCCGGCGTCGAGCCGCACAGCGCCGCCAGCGAGATCACCCTGAACTGGCTGCGCCGCGAAAGCCGCTTTGGCCGCTCCATCGGCGGCATCTGCACCGGCGCCTTTGCGCTGGCCCAGGCCGGGCTGATCAAGAATCACAAGTTCACCCTGCACTGGGAGAACCAGCCGGGTTTTCTGGAGAGCTACCCGAACCTGGAGCCCTCGCCGAATATCTTTGAGATCTCAGGCCCGCTGATGACCTGCGGCGGCGGCAATGCCGCAACCGACATGATGCTGCACCTGATCGAGGAGCGCCACGGCAAGCAGCTCGCCATCATCGTCGCCGACATGTGCCTGCACGTGCGCTCCGGCGGCCAGGCGGCGCCGCAGAAATCGAACTACGCGGTGGCCATCGGCAGCCGCAACCAGCGCCTGCTGAATGCGCTGCAGCTGATGCAGGAATCGATCGAGGAGCCGCTCTCGATCGGCGAGCTCTGCGACCGTCTGGACATCTCCCGCCGCCAGCTGGAACGGCTGTTCTCGCGCTACCTGAACCAGAGCCCGATGCACGTCTACTTCGACATGCGCCTCAGCCACGCCTTCGCGCTGATGAACGAGACCTCGATGAGCGTCACCGAAATCGCGCTGGCCTCGGGCTTCAACTCCGCCACGCATTTCTCGCGCCAGTTCAAGCGCAAGTTCGGCGCCTCCCCGCATTTCTTCCGCAAGGGCTGGAGCTGATCTCTCCGATTTGATCCAGCGCAAATCGCGGCCCGGAATACCTGCGTAAAGGAGCACCTCAAACACTCCTTTTCGCCAGGCCGGACCGATGACCTCCAAGCGCTCTGAACTGCTGATGCCCGCGGGCAATCTGCGCAAACTGAAAATGGCAATCCTCTACGGGGCCGATGCCGTCTATCTCGGCACCCCGGACATGAGTCTGCGCACCAAGTCGGAGTTCTCGCTGGAGGAAGTGATCGAGGGGGTGGAATTCTGCCACAGCCATGGCCGGCGCGCCTATCTGACGCTGAACCTGTTCTCCCACAACAAGGACATTCCCAAGCTGGACGAGTACATCGAGACCGTCCGCAAGGTGCAGCCGGACGGGCTGATCATCGCCGATCCGGGCGTGTTCCAATACGTCAAGGATCGCGCGCCGGAAATCCCGCTGCATGTCTCCACCCAGGCCAACATCTGCTCCTGGCTGTCGGTGAAATTCTGGCAGGACCAGGGCGCGGACCTGGTGGTGCTGGCGCGCGAGGTCTCCTATCCGGAACTGGTGGAGATCCGCGAAAAATGCCTGGATATCAAGCTTGAGGCCTTTGTGCACGGGGCCATGTGCATGACCTATTCCGGCCGCTGCCTGCTGTCGAACTTCATGGCCGAGCGCGGCGCCAACCAGGGCAACTGCGCCAATTCCTGCCGCTGGAACTACGGCGTGCGGATGCGGCTCAAGGACGGCACCGTGCAGGAGCTGGACATCAACGAAGGCAACGCAGGCCTGTTCGAATTCCTGCTGGAGGAAGGCTGCCGCCCGGGCGAACTGATGCCGATCGAGGAAGACGGCCGCGGCTCCTACATTCTCAATTCCCGCGACCTCTGCATCATGCCCAAGCTGGACGATTACCTGAAAATCGGCGTCGACAGCCTCAAGGTCGAGGGCCGCGGCAAGTCGGAATACTACGCCGCCATCGTGGCCCGCGCCTACCGGATGGCGATCGACGATTACTACGCCGCCCCCGGGAATTGGGACCCCAAGCCCTACATGCGCGAGCTGGAAGCGGTCGGAAACCGCGGCTACACGCTGGCCTTCCATGACGGCCGCCTCAGCAACCTTGCGCATGACTACGAGCACACCGCCTCTCTGGCGCAGTGGGAATACGCGGGCGTCGTGACCGAAGTAACAGACGAAGCCTTTCACGTTCTGGTCAAGGCCAAGCTGACCGCCGGCGAGGTGCTGGAGTTCGTTTCTCCCATTGCCCGCGAAACCGTTCTGTTGCGGGTCTACGATTTTGAGGTTGCCAAGGACGGCAGCCGCACCGGGACCGTGCATGGCAGCACCCAGACCATAATCCGCCTGCCCTTCACCCTGTTCGACCACGAGGACATTAATGCGCTCAAGGCCCGCTACCCTGCTTACACCGTCCTGCGCAAGGAACGCGCCCTGACGGAGGAGCAATGGAACCGCGTCCGTTTCGACAAGCTGACCCAAGCACTCGAAATCTCGGGCAAGGACAATCCAAAGGCCTACACCCGCCGCCGCGACGCATTGGCGGACAGCATCGCCCAGGACAGCAACGAAAGACGCTACAAGACCAACCGTACCGGCACCGAGGGCTGCTGCGGCAAGGGCTGCAACGGCTGCCTGATCTTTTGGCAGGACCCGCAATACGAGCTCGCCCGCGCAGCCCTGCAAAAGCGCAAGCAGGGCGAGATGCTGAGCCGCGCCGAAGCCAATGAACTGAAACTGGCCGCAGGCGAAACCGCATGACAAAGGGGCGCCGCCGGGCGCCCCTTTTCAGTTCCGGTCTCCGCAGGACTTACTGCGAATAGGCCTGCAGATAGGCGATCACCGCCTCGATATCGCTGTCCTTCTTCAGCCCGGCAAAGGACATCTTGGTGCCCTTCATGTACTTCTTGGGCTTGGCCAGAAAGGCCGCCAGTTCGGCCTCATCCCAGACCAGCCCGCCTTCCGCCGCGGCCTTCATCGCCTTGGAATAGCGGAAGCCTTCCTCATGGCCCGCAGGCGCGCCGACAATGCCGTTCAGGACCGGTCCGGTCTTGGATTTCGCACCCTCGCCGACCTGGTGGCAGGCCTTGCACTTCTTGAAGGTCTTCTCGCCCTTGGCCACCAGTTCCGGGTCCAGAACCGCTGCAGTTTCAACGGGTTCTTCAGCAGGCTGTTCCACCGCCGCTTCCTGCACGGGTTCGGCTTCGGCAGACGCTTCGACGCCTTCCTCCTCCGGCGTCACGTCCAGCACCATGGCGCGCATGGTGATCTCGACGCTGTCCTTGCAGTTCTCCATGCAAGGCTCCGGGTTCCAGAAGTGCTTCTCTGCCTCCAGCCGGTTATCGAGGATGAACCCCTCGGCATTCGGCAGTTCGACCTCCATGAAAGTCTCGTTCGACAGCACGAACTCATCATCCACCAGATCGTTGGAATAGAGGATATAGGCCACGATGGCATAAACCTCATCCGGCGTCAGCGACTGCGCATCGCCAAACGGCATCGACCGGTTCACGTAGTCCCAGGTGGTCGATAGGTATGGCCAGTAGCTGCCCACCGTCTTCAGCGGGTCCTCATGGTCCAGCGTGCCCTGCCCGCCCGCGAGCTTGGGCCAGTTGCCAACGCCCTCGGCAAAATCGCCATGGCAGACCGCGCATTTCTCGGCAAAGACCTCCTCGCCGGTGAACACATCGCCCGAGCCCGCGGGCAGGCCGGTGCCGTCGGGCGCCACGTCCAGATCCCAGGCGGCGATTTCCTCCGGCAAGGCCGGACGGCCCAGGCCGAATATCTCGGCCGCAGCGGGCCCGGCACCTAGAGCCGCCAGCGATACTGCCAATAGAATGTTCCGCCCGGCCGGCAGGCCGGGCAGCGCCCGCCCTTCACCACGGGAGGGCGCTTCTGCACCCGCCCGCGGCCGGGCGCTGCCCTCTGCTCTGTTGTACAGCCTGTTAAGAAACCTCGACATTTTCCGCCTCCCCGTTTGCCTTGACCCACCAGGTCTGGATGGCGTTGTTGTGATAGATGGAGTTCAGCCCCCGCACCTCGCGCAGCTGCGCCTTGGTGGGCTGCACGTAACCGGTGGAATCCTTGGCCCGGCTCTGCAGCAGCATCTCGGAGCCGTCCCAATTGATGTCCAAGTAGAACCGGGTCAGCGCCTTGTCCGTGCCCGGCGCCGCCAGCCGCGCCTCGGTCCAGTTCTTGCCGCCGTCCAGCGACACATCCACACCCGTAATCGCGCCGCGGCCCGACCAGGCCAGACCGGTGATCACCAGCGGCCCCGCGCCATGCTTAATGGGCGCCTGCGGGCTGGGGCTGGTGATGACGGATTTCGCATCCATCTCCCAGGTCCACTTGCGACTGACGCCATTGGCCAGCGTGTCGGTGTATTTTGACGTTTCCTCGCGGCTTTCGACCGGCTGGTCCATGACCTCGACCCGGCGCAGCCATTTGACCCACATGTTGCCTTCCCAGCCCGGCACCACCAAGCGGACGGGATAGCCATGCTCCTTGCGCAGTGCCTCGCCATTGGCCTTGAAGGCCACCAGAACGTCGTCCATCGCTTTCTCCAGCGGGATCGAGCGGCCGTTCGAGGACGCATCCGCGCCTTCCACATAGACCCACTTGCCCTCCGGCTTGACCCCGGCTTCCTCCAGCAGCGTCCGCAGGGAAACACCGGAGTATTCCATGTTGTGGATCATGCCGTGGGTGAACTGCGCCCCGTTCAGCTGCGCGCCGGCCCATTCCATGCCGGAATTCGCCGCGCACTCGCAAAAGTAGACGCGGTTTTCACGCGGGAAGCGCTCCAGGTCCTCATAGGTGAACACCAGCGGCGTCTCGACCAGCCCGTTGATCATCAGCCGGTAGTCTTCCTTGCGCAGCTCGATGGCACCCGAATGGTGCCGCTCGAACGCGCAGCCCTGCGGCGTGATCGTCCCGTCCAGCGCATGGATCGGGGTGAAGTTGATCGAGCTGATGGTGTCCGCCGTCAGCCACTCGACATTGCGGCGCACCACGTCGCTCTCGTACTGGATCGGCAGGCCATAGGGCGTGGCATCCACCCCCTCGCCCAGACCGCTGGCCCAGTCCTGCACTTCGGTGATCAGCGGATCGGGTGCGGCTGCCTTGGCTGCCCCAGCCGCGACTGCCCCTGCGCCGGCCGCTGCCGCCCCGGTCAGGAACTGGCGGCGCGAGGGCGCCAGGTTCTTGGCGTCGTCACTCATAATTTTTTGCCTCCTTACATAGATAAATTCACGTTCGTGAATTCAACTGCGCAAAATTTTTTGTCTTGTCCCCCGCCGGGGCGGGCGCTGATTAAGCGCCAGCTACCTGTACGGAGGTGTTGGGGTTCAGGGTCACGGTGCCGAGCTTGCGGATATGATCCTCGACCACATCCCAGATCATCGGCCCTTCGGTGCCCTCGTTCACGCTGGCCCAGCCGGCCACCACATAGGATTTCGCCGGATCAATGGCCTCGCCGGTCCTCAGCAGGGTCATGTCGCTGATCCGCTCGCCCTGCGGCTTGGTGATGTCGATCCGGTAACCCATGCCGCCGATCCGCACCATGTCGCCGCCCTGCTGATAGTAGGGGTCGGGGTTGAAGATGTTGTCGGCCACATCCTCCAGGATCACCTTGATGAACTGACCGGTCATTTCACTCCGGTAGGCCTCGCCGTAGGACATCGAGGTCACGTTCCAGATGTCCTCGCGGGTGATATCGTCGCCCGGCACCAGCGACGGCCCCCAGCGCACGCCGGGCGACATGGCGATATCCGCCTCCCGCTCGCTCAGCAGCGCATCGCAGATCAGGTCATCCCAGGTGCCGTTGAAATTGCCGCGCCGGTACAGCAGCGTATCGGTCTGGCCGATCACCTCCTCCAGCTGCGCCTTATAGGGCGCACGTTCCGCCTCGATCAGCTGCGCCACCGCCGGATCCGGCGCAATCACGTCCGAGAACACCGGGATCAGCTTGTGCCGCAGCCCCATCAGCTGGCCATCGCGCACATCCAGATCGACGCGGGAGACGAACTTGCCGTTCGAACCGGACGCGATGATATGCGTCTTGCCTACCAGCACAGGCTCCGGCAGCGCGTCGTGGGTGTGGCCCGACAGGATCACGTCGATGCCCTGCACCTTGCCCGCCATCTTCTTGTCCACGTCAAAGCCGTTGTGGCTCAGCACCACCACCAGATCAGCGCCCGCCGCGCGGACCTCATCCACCATCATCTGCATGTTCTCGTCGCGGATGCCGAATGAGTACTCCGGGAACATCCAGCGCGGGTTGGCAATCGGCATATAGGGGAAGGCCTGGCCGATCACCGCCACCTTGGCGCCGCCGCGCTCAAAGAACTTGTAAGGCTTGAACAGCTCGGCCGGCTCATCCCATTCAGCATCAAATATGTTCTGGCCAAGCGCCGCAAAGGGCAGCCCTTCGACAATCTCGTTCACCCGGTCGCTGCCCAGCGTGAATTCCCAGTGAAAGGTCATCGCATCCGGCTTCAGCGCGTTCATCACGTTGACCATGTCCTGGCCCTGGGTGTGATGGCAGGTGTAGGAGCCATGCCAGGTATCGCCGCCGTCGAACAGCAGCGCGCCGGGGCGGTCGGCGCGGATGGCGTTGATGATCGTCGCCACCCGGTCCAGACCGCCGACACGTCCATAGGCCTTGGCCAGCGAGGAGAAGTCATCATACGTCAGCGCATAGGCCGAGGGGCTGCCGTCGGCGATGCCATAGGCCTTGCGGAAGTCCGCGCCGGTGATGTGGGGCACATGACCCTTGTTCGCGCCGACCCCCAGATTGATCGACGGCTCGCGGAAATAGATCGGCTTCAGCTGGCCGTGAATATCGGTCACATGGATCAGGCTGATGTTGCCAAAGGTGTCAAACTCCAGCAGTTGGTCCTGGCTCAGCGACTGCTGCGCAGCCAGCCGCGCCCAGTTGCCAAAGCCTGACGCCCCCACCATGGCGGATGCCGCCATGGAAACCTGCAGAAAATCGCGGCGCGAGATCATGAGTACCGGTATCCTGTATGCTCACGCGACATATTCACGTGAATGAATGTTTTAAAAGAGACACGCCCCGCACCTGAAGACAGGCGCGGGGCGCTAAGATCAGTTGCGGACGGAAGGAGCTTCGACCGACAGCCCGTTGCCGCGCGAGGCGACATAGAGTTCCAGCGCAACGAATTCCGCCGAGCCCGGCTTGTAGGTCTCGGCGCGGGTGTCGCGCACGCAGCCCTTGAAGCGCGCATGGGCCGTGTTCAGCTTGGTGTTCTTCAGACGGTACACCGGGAAGCCGTTGATCTGGCCCTGGCTCAGGTGGTCGGCGCGGATCATGTTGCCATAGTTGTCTTCATGGCAGTTCGCGCAGGACAGCTCCAGCTGGCCGGTGCGCGTGTAATACATCTCCTTGCCCTTCTCCCAGGTCGCCTGGACCGGGCCGTCGATGGCCACGTTCACCGGCATCCCGCGGGACTGGACTGAGATCAGCGCCTCCATCGCCGCCATCTTGCCGCCGGAGTACTTCCACTTCTCGGCGCCCATCTGGTTTTCGCGGCAGTCGTTGATCTGCATGTTCAGGGTGCGGACCTCGCCAGCGGCTTCGTTCCACTTCGGGTACACCGCGCGCACGCCCGCCATGCTTTCCTCGACATCGCCATGGCAGGACGCGCAGGATTTGCCCTCGGAGCCGTCGGCAGTGTCCCAGGCTTCCTGCGCCTGGTCGACAAACACCATCGCCGGGTTCTCGAAGTCATCCATTTGCAAGGCCTGCGTCTCGTCGGAGCGGAAGTGCCAGCCCGACATCACCTCGTCCAGCACATCCGCCACATGGGCGGGCGCCGCGGCCTTGGTGATCATCTCGATTTCCTCGTTGACCACCAGCTTGTCGTCATCGGGGCCTGCGCCCGCCGCCATCGGCAGCGCCAGCACCGCGGCAATGGCTGTGATTGCCTTCTTGTTCATTCCTTTTCCTCCCTTGGGTGCCTGCCCTGCCCGGCGCAATCCGGACAGGACGCGTGCCTGAAGATCCGGAACGGATCAGCCGATGGCGATTTTCTTCTTGGTGTCGTAGACGGAGCCGTCGTCGTCATACCAGGTGAACACGAACTCACCCGCTTCCGGCACGGTCGCGTCGAATTCGAAATAGGGGTTGGTGGAGATCGCGGGCTCCATCGCAACGTCCAGCACCATCGTGCCGTTGAACTCGCAGGTGAAGCGGTTGATGATCGAGCGCGGGATCAGGTTGCCTTCCTTGTCCTTGCGCTGGCCGCTTTCCATCTTGTGGCTGATCAGGGTCTTGATGGTGACCGCCTCGCCGGCAGCAGCAGACTTCGGGACCTTGACGCGGGGTTTAACACCGGATGCCATGTCTTTAACTCTCCTTAAGAATTCCGTTCAGGGAGCGGGCGGCCTCAGCCGCCGCAGCCGCCGATGGTGACTTTGACGGTGGCGCTGGTCTTGGCAAAGGAACCGTCTGCCAGCTTGGCAACCGCAACCACGTCCTGGGTACCCGCCAGGCGGATCCGGGTGGAGGCCGCCTGCTGCGCCGCGCCGGGGCCGAAGTTGAAGGTTGCAACACCCGGTTCCGGGTTGCCGGTGGCCAGCACCAGGATCGCAGTGGCGCCCGGCGCCTCGACCGAGATCGGAACGGTGTTGCCGTTTTCGGCAATCTCCGGCGCGTTCAGCGTGACGCCCCCTTCGGCCATCTCGGCACCGCCGGTAAAGGCGGCGATCCGGTCGTCCGCCGCCGCGTTCACGCGGAACGGCAGCACGGTAACCACGGCAGCGCCCAGGCCCATCGCCAGGGTCTCACGGCGTGAGAACTCCATCATATCTCTCCTTTGAATTCACATCGGTGCAGGGCGCGGAACGGCCCCGCCCGCGCCTTACTCTTCTTTCAGCGTCGCGAGGAACGCGACCACATCCTCGATCTCCTGCGCCGTCAGGATCGGCGGCAGCGGCTCCTGCCCGGCATCGCCGGTATAGGCATCGCCCGGGCGGATGAAGCCTTCGACCTTGTAGAAGGCCGGCATCATGGTGCCTTCGAATGTCATCTTGGCATTGGCCACCAGCCCGCGCAGTTCCTCCTCGGTCCAGCGGTCGCCGGCGCCATCCAGCGACGGGCCGATCTCGCCATGGAACGGCACATCCGCCAGCGCGCTCACCTGGTGGCAGGCCACGCAGTTGCCCTTGGATTTGGTGCCGGCAACAATCGCCCCGTTGGCCGCATCACCCGCAACGCCGGTCAGCGAGGCCGCAACCTCGCCATACTCGCCGTACTGCACCGCTTTCGGAGCAACCTCCCCGGCCAAAGCCGCAGCCCCGGCCAGGCTCAGCGCCAGTGTCAGAGATGTAAACTTCATGTGTCCTCCCATTGGCTGCCGCTTTAACCGGGCGGCCTGCTTAGCTTTGCATACCGTAGGGCACAGCGGCCCCGATACGCAACAACAAATTCATTATTGTGAATTTTTATAGATGATGCGCGAAAGGTCAGTCTGTGGACCCATTGTTGCGCTCCTGTATCCGGCGCGCGTGATAACGCTGGAAATCTTCCCCGTTATCAATCGCATAGCGCTTTTCGTTGACCCATGTAAACATGTCCAGCGTGGTTCCTGCGCCAAACGCACCCGGCATCATCGCCACCGCAGCCTCGGGCGCCGAGACATCTTCTGCCACTTCCTCCGGCAGGAACAGAATCGTCGGTGTGAACAGAACGCCCCATTTGCGGGCCATGTCCTTTTCCGCCAGCGCCTCGCCGTCAAAGTCGGTCACCTCCACATCGCCGTAAAGGTTCAGCTGCACGACAAAGAAGTTGTCTTCGATGTACTGGCTGATTTCCGGGCGGGGAAAGATCTCCTCGTGCATCTTGGTGCAATAGACGCAGCCGCGCTGCTCAAAGATCAGAGCCAGGCGTTTGCCCTCGCCATTGGCCTCTTCCAGATCCTCCCGCAGATCCTTGAAGGTGTCCCGCATCCACGACGTCTTGTGCAGCCCGTCATCGCCCAGCTCCGCCGCGGCCAAGGGCGCGGCAAGAACCACGGCCATTAACACTTTTGCAATACTTCTCAGCATGTTGCCCTCCACATTTCACTCACCCGATTGCACTGAAACCCGGCACCCAGCGGATCATCGCCTCGGCGATCAGCCGCACCCCGCCAGTGGCGATCAGCACCGCAAACAGCACCAGCATCGCGCCCATGCCCTTCTCCACCCAGGCAAAGGCGCTGCGGTGGCGCGCAACCCAGCCCAGGAACGGCTTGGCAAACAGCGCCGCGACCACAAAGGGCGCCGTCATGCCCAGCCCGTAAACCAGCAGCAGCACCCCGCCCCGCCAGACATCGCCCATGCCGGAGGCAATCATCAGGATCGACGCCAGCGCCGGCCCCACGCAGGGCGTCCAGCCGAACCCGAACGCCAGCCCCATCAGATAGGCGCCCAAGACCGTAGAGGGCTCCGCTGAACTCTCCAGCCGCGCCTCGCGGTACAGCAGCGGAATCTTCACCACCCCCAGGAAATGCAGCCCGAACAGCAGCAACAGCGCCGCCGCGCCGTAGGACAGAACCTCCAGATACCGCCCGAACAGCTGCCCCAGCGCGGTTGCCCCCATGCCCATCAGCATGAACACCGTGGTCACCCCGGCGGCAAAACAGACCGCAGACACCAGCAGCCGCCGCTGCGCACCCACAGCAATCGCCCCGTCCCCGCGCAGCTCCGCCATCGACAGCCCGCCCATGTAGGACAGGTAAAACGGCACCATCGGCAGGATGCAGGGGGTGAAAAAGCTCAGCAATCCTGCGATCAATGCGCCAAACAGGGAAATTTCGAGCATCACACCCCCAACAGGCCCCACGCGAACGTTATCCCGGCCCGGCTTGTATCATTCACATATTCGAATTATGTTGAGTCATACGGTACCGTCAACAGATGGAATGACATCCATGCACCTTATCCGGCAACTGGCTGCTGCCGCAGCCATGGCCTTTGCAACGCTGCCCGCCTGGGCGGCGGAACTGGTGATGGTCGAACAGCCGGGCTGCGAGTGGTGCGCCCGCTGGAATGCGGAGATCGCCCCGATCTACCCCAAAACAGCCGAGGGCAAACACGCCCCCCTGCGCCGTGTAGACCTCCGCTCCCTGCCCGATGACCTGCAGGTTACCCGCCGGGTCATGTTCACCCCCACCTTCCTGGTTGTCGAGGACGGCGAGGAGCGCGCCAGGCTCGAAGGCTACCCGGGTGAAGATTTTTTTTGGCCTTTGATCGCGGATTTGCTAAGCGCACATACAGGGTTTGTTGATAATACGAACTCAAAGGGCGGCAGCTGAGCGCCCTGATGGGGCAAGAGAGAGGAGTGCGGCACCGAGGTGCCGCTCAGGAGACGACACATGGCACTACCGCAGTTTTCCGCCGACATGGACCCGGAAGAAATGGACAAGATGGTCGAAAACGCGACCAAGGCATCCAACTTCCTCAAGGCAATCAGCCACGAAGGCCGGCTGATGATCCTGTGCCATCTGGTTTCGGGTGAGAAATCCGTGACCGAGCTTGAGGAGCTTTTGTCAGCCCGCCAGGCCGCCGTCTCCCAGCAGCTCTCCCGCCTGCGTCTGGAAGGGCTGGTCATTCCCCGCCGGGAAGGCAAGGCGATTTTCTACCGGCTGGCAGACGACAAACCCCGCCGGATGCTGGAAGTGGTCTATGAGCTGTTCTGCAAGGAAGAAGGCTGACGCCTGACTGAAACCCCGGCATGTTTGACCTCCTGACAGAACACCAGCTGGCCGCCTGCATCGGGCTTCTGGGCGGTGTGGCTCTTGGGCTTGCCGCCCGGCTGGGGCGGTTCTGCACCTTGGGGGCGATCGAAGACCTGCTCTATGGCGGCTCGTCCCTGCGGATGCGGATGTGGGGGGTGGCCATCGGCGTGGCTGTCACCGCCAGCTTTGCGCTGCTGGGGCTGGGCCTGGTGGATGCGGGCCAGTCCTTTTACCTGTCGATCCGCTGGATGCCCGCCGCCTCGATCCTGGGCGGGCTGATGTTCGGCTACGGCATGGCGCTCAGCGGCAACTGCGGCTACGGCGCCATTGCCCGGCTTGGCGGCGGCGATCTGCGCAGCTTTGTGATCGTGCTGGTGATGGGGGTTTCCACTTACGTCGTCCTCGCAGGCCCCCTCGCCCCTGTGCGCAACTTTTTCTTCGCGCAGCAGGACGTCACCAATGAGATCCCGCCGGGCCTCGCCCACTATGCCGCTGCCTGGAGCGGGCTGCCGCTGGCTGCCGTTGGCACCGCCGCTGGCCTGCTGATCCTGCTGCTCTCCCTCGCCAATGCCGAGCTCCGCCGGGACAAGCAGGCGCTGTTCTGGTCCGCGGTTGTGGGGCTGGCCGTAACCTCCGGCTGGGCCGGAACCACTTACATCAACGCCGAAGGGTTCGAGGCACTGCCGGTGGTCTCCCACTCCTTCTCGGCCCCGTTGGGCGAAACCATCCTCTGGACCATGACCGGCTCCTTGCGACCGCTGTCCTTTGCCGTCGGCTCCATCGCCGGGGTCTGGGCCGGCGCCTTCCTCGGCTCGCTGATCAAGGGCCATTTCCGCTGGGAGGCCTGCGAGGACCCGCGCGAGCTGCGCCGCCAGATCATCGGCGCCGCGATCATGGGGGCCGGTGCGGTGATTGCCATGGGCTGTACCGTCGGCCAGGGCCTCAGCGCGTTCTCACTGCTGGCGGTCTCGGCACCGGTCACCATGCTGGCGATCTTTGCCGGTGCTGCCATCGGGCTGCGCCAGCTGATCGAGGGCTTCCGCCCGGCAGAATAATCCGCTGTCCCCGCGGGGACAGGCCAGGGATTCCGATTGCCGCGCAGATTGAAGATCTTGGTTAATTTTCATTAACGATTACATGCGTGTTACAAGCCACTCTTAAGATATCCGGGCCTCCCACCCCCGCAGCCCCGAATTGATATTTCCAAACAACCCGGAGCCCGCCGTGAACCGCAAGCAGACCATCAAAGACCCGCAAAACGGCAATAAGGCGGAAGCATTTGAGGCCGCCGACGACATTCCCGCCAACCCGTCTCGCGGCCGAACCATCGGCGATGTGATTGCCGCCCGCTATGGCCGCCGCGCAGCATTGAAGGGGATACTGGGCACCTCCGCCGCCACCGCCCTGTTCGGCGTCTCAGCCCTGACCGCTCCGCGCCAGGGCAACGCCGCATCCCCTGCTGCCCAAAGCCGCTATGCCTTTGACGAGCTGGAATGGGGCAATGACGAAACGCACCATGTGGCGCCGGGCTATGACGCCGATGTGCTGCTGCGCTGGGGAGACCCGATCCTCGCAGGCGCCCCGGAATTTGACGTGATGAACCAGACGGCGGAAGCCCAGCTGCAGCAGTTCGGCTATAACAACGACTACGTCGGCTTTGTGCCGCTCAACGCTGACGGCACCCGCGGCCTGTTGTGCGTGAACCACGAATACACCAACGAAGAGGTGATGTTCCCGGGCCTCGGCCGCCAGGACAAGGCGGAGTTCGCCGGCATGACCCGCGAGCTGGTTGAGGTCGAGATGGCGGCGCATGGCGGCTCGGTTGTGGAAATCACCCGCGGGGCTGATGGGAAGTGGTCGGTTGTGCGTGACGGCGCGATGAACCGCCGCATCTCGCCGCTAAACACCGCGATGGCCATTGACGGGCCCGCCGCAGGCCACCCGCGGATGCAGACCAGCGCCGATCCCAGCGGACGCGAGGTTATCGGCACGCTGAACAATTGCGCCGGCGGCATGACCCCCTGGGGCACCTGGCTGATGGCCGAGGAGAACTTTCACGGCTATTTCTGGACCGACCGCCTCGACACTGAAGGCGAGCCGGATCTCTCGGGCCAGCCGGACGCGGCCCGGATGGAACGCTATGGCGTGCCCGGCATGTGGTATGCTTGGGGCAAATACCACGACCGCTTTAATACTGACAAAGAACCCAATGAAGTGAACCGTTTCGGCTGGGTTGTTGAGGTCGACCCGATGGACCCGCTCTCCAAACCGGTGAAGCACACCGCCCTGGGCCGTTTCGCGCATGAGGGCGCGGAAACCACCCTGTCACGGGACGGCCGGCTGGTGGTCTACATGGGCGATGATGCGCGGTTCGAATATGTCTACAAATACGTCTCCGGCGGCATGGTGTCAGAGGACCGCGCGGCCAATGCGCGGCTGCTGAGCGAAGGCACGCTTTATGTGGCCCGGTTTGAGGCTGACGGCACCCACCGCTGGCTGCCGCTGGTGCATGGCCAGGGTCCGCTGACGGCGGAGAACGGCTTTGCCAGCCAGGCGGATGTGCTGATTGATGCGCGGCTGGCGGCAGATGCGCTGGGGGCCACTCCGATGGACCGGCCCGAGGACGCCTCGCCGCGCGGAGACGGCACCGCCTTTGTGATGCTGACCAACAACTCCAAGCGCAAGGCCGGCCAGACCGATGCCGCCAACCCGCGGCCCGCGTCGGATTTCGGCCATATCATCGAGATCCGGGAGGACGGCGGCGACCATGCAGCGGCAAGCGGCCGCTGGTCAATCCTGGTGAAATGCGGCGATCCGGAGATTGCCGAAGTGGGCGCCGAATGGAACCCGGAAACCTCTGAACACGGCTGGTTCGGCTCCCCCGACAACAGCGCGATGGACGCGGCGGGACGGCTGTGGGTGGCCACCGACCAGGGCAGCAGATGGGACAAGACCGGCAAGTCGGACGGTCTTTACGGGGTGGAGACCGACGGGAGCCTGCGCGGCCATTCCAAGCTGTTCTTCCGCTGCCCCGTGGGGGCTGAGCTGTGCGGGCCGTGCTTCACCCCGGACGGTGAGACGCTGTTTCTGGCCGTGCAGCATCCGGGCACCGACGGCACCAAGGACCTGACAGGCTTCGGGCGTGCCTCTACTTTTGAGGACCCTGCCACCCGCTGGCCGGATTTCGATCCGCAGATGCCGCCGCGGCCCTCGGTTGTGGTGGTCACCAAACAGGGCGGCGGCAAGATCGCGGTCTGACCTGAAATCCGCCATTGAAAAACGGAGCGCGCCCCGTCCGGGGCGCGCGCAGGTTTCAGCCCTGGCAGGCAGGCTGCCGCCTGATGCACGCGATTGTGAGCGGCAGGATCCCGGCCTTGCCCTAGAAACGGGAGAAACCCTGTGGAGACCTGCCATGTATGCCAAACGCCTGACAGCGGCCCTGATCCTTGCGGCCTCCGCCGCATCCGCCGGCAGCATCGCGCCGCGCGACGGCTGGGCGGTGCATGAAACCGCCAAGCCCTATGCACAGCTGATCGAGGACGTGAAAGCCGCCGCCAAGGCGGAAGGCCTGGGGGTGGTCACCCAGGCGGGCCCCACCCAGGCGGCAGCGGCCCGCGGCATTACCATTCCCGGCAACCGGGTCATTGGCCTGTTCAACAATGATTTCGCGGTGAAGATCCTCGCCCTTTCCACCGCGGCGATGATCGAGGCGCCGGTGCGCATGTATGTGACCGAGGAGGCCGACGGCATCGCCACCCTGTCCTACAAGCTGCCCACCCATGTCTTTGCGCCGTATGCGGAGGAAGGCGGCGCGGGGCTGGCGGCCCTCGCAGGCCAGCTCGACCGCCGCTTTGCGCTGATAGCGGAACGGGCGTTGAAATAGGTCCCGGCGTTTTCCGGTTTCGCTTGCTCACGCCGCTGTTTGCGCCGAATTCCGCCGCAGCATTTCTCACACTGCCGTGAACGGGCTTGCGCGCGGGCGCAGCCTCGGCAATCTGGCGGTAATTCAACGGATTGGACGGACAAGATGACAGATCCCTTGCGCGCGGCGGACGTTCTGGCCCGGCGGCTCTATGAAGCAGGCTGCCGCCACGCTTTCGGCATGCCCGGCGGCGAGGTGCTGACGCTGGTCGATGCGCTGACCAAGGCGGGTATCGCCTTTCACCTGGCCAAGCATGAAAACTGCGCAGGCTTCATCGGCGAAGGCGTGCATCATGCCGACGGCGCGCCGGTGATCCTGGTCGCCACCCTCGGCCCCGGCGCGCTGAACGGCATCAACGTGGTTGCCAACGCCCACCAGGACCGGGTGCCGATGCTGGTGCTCACCGGCTGCGTCGACGCGGCGGAGGAACAGAGCTACACCCATCAGGTGCTCGACCACCGCGCGGTTTTTGCGCCGATAACAAAGGCCACCTTCCGGCTGGACGCAGACGCCGCGGACCTGATCGCCGACAAGGCGGTTGCCATCGCAACCGCGCCGCGCAACGGGCCGGTGCATATCGACGTGCCGATCTCCACCGCAGACGCGCCGGCCAGGGACCGGGGCGTCCGCCGCGCGCCAGCAAGTGCCAGCGCGCCAAGCGGCGAGGCGCTGGCGCAGGCGCGTTCCTGGCTGGCGTCGGCAGAGCGCCCGGTGGCGGTGATCGGGCTGGACGCGCTGCAGGAGAGTGCTGGTGCTGCCCTCCGCAGCTTTGTCGAGAAACACCGGATCCCATTCGTCACCACCTACAAGGCCAAGGGGATCATCCCCGAGGATCACCCCCTCTGCCTGGGTGGCGCAGGCCTGTCGCCGCTGGCGGACAAGCACCTGCTGCCGCTGGTGCGGGAGGCTGACCTGGTGCTTTCCATCGGCTATGACCCGATCGAGATGCGCCCCGGCTGGCGCAATGTCTGGGACGTGGAAACCCAGAACGTCATCGACATCGCGCCCGAGGCGAACACCCATTACATGCATCAGGCAGGCCTGAACTTCCTGACGGCCATTGCCCCCACGCTGGAGGCGCTTTCCCAAGGCACAGCCCCACGCGAGACTTGGAGCAACGGGCAGCCAGCGGCGGTCAAAAGCGCGCTGGCAACGGCCTTTCCGCAGGACGACAACTGGGGTCCCGCCGGTGTCATCGCCGAATGCCGTGCCGTCCTGCCGCCGGAGACGCTGGCCACCGCCGACAGCGGCGCCCATCGGATCCTGCTCAGCCAGATGTGGGAGTGTTCCGAGCCGCGCGGGCTGATCCAGTCTTCGGCGCTGTGCACCATGGGCTGCGCGGTGCCGATGGCCATCGGCCGCAAGCTGGCGCAGCCGGAGCGTCCGGTGGTCAGCTTCTCCGGCGACGCAGGCTTCCTGATGGTTGCGGGCGAACTCTCCACCGCGGCAGAGCTGGGCGTGGCGCCGATCTTCGTGGTCTTTGCCGATTCGAGCCTTGCGCTGATCGAACTCAAACAGCGCCAGCGGCAGCTCGCCAATGGCGGCGTGGATTTTGCGCCCCACGACTTTGCCGCTATGGGCCGGGCCTTTGGCGGCAACGGCGTGACGGCCACAAACCGCGCGGAACTGCGCGCCGCCCTGCAGGACGCGCTGACAGCAGACAGGTTCACCGTCATCTCGGCCGTGATCGACCGCGGAGGCTATGATGGCCGCATCTGACATGCTCCCTCATGGCGCCCTCAATGGCGTCAAGGTTCTCGACCTCTCCCGCATCCTGGCAGGCCCGACCTGCACCCAACTGCTGGGCGACCTCGGCGCGACGGTCATCAAGGTGGAAAACCCCAAGACCGGCGGCGATGACACCCGCCAGTGGGGGCCGCCCTATGTGACCGATGCGGATGGCAACCGCTCTGATCTGTCCGCCTATTTCATGGCCGCCAACCGCAACAAGCGGTCCGTCGCCATCGACATCGCATCCGAGGAAGGCCAGCAGGCCATCCGCAGGCTGGCGGCTGAGGCCGATATCCTGATCGAGAACTTCAAACCCGGCGGCCTGGCGAAATACGGGCTGGATTACGCCAGCCTCAAGGATGATCTCCCGGGCCTGATCTACTGCTCGATCTCCGGTTACGGCCAGACCGGCCCCAACAGCCACAAACCCGGTTATGACATCATGGCGCAGGGGTTTGGCGGCATCATGTCGCTGACCGGCGAGCCGGATGGCCAGCCGATGAAGGCGGGCGTCGGCATCGCCGATGTGATGTGCGGCATGTACGCCTGTATCGGCATCCTGTCTGCCCTGCACCATCGCGAAAAAACCGGCGAAGGCCAGCAGATCGACCTGGCGCTGGTCGATGCCCAGATCGCCTGGCTGATCAACGAGGGCGTCGCCTATCTGAACACCGGCCGGATCCCCAAGCGCCGCGGCAACGAGCATCCCAGCATCATGCCCTATGGGGTGTATGAGACCTCGGACGGCCACGTGATCCTGGCGGTGGGCAACGACAGCCAGTTCCGCCGCTTCATGGAGTTCCTCAAGCTCGAGGGCCTGGCCGAGGATCCGCGGTTCGCCACCAACCCTGCCCGCTTGCAGAACCGCGATGCGCTGAACGAGATCCTGATCCCTTCGGTGCAGCGGTTCACAACGGACGAGGTCCTGGCCGCCATGGAAGCCCGCAAGGTGCCTGCAGGCCCGGTGCAGAACCTGGAAACCCTGTTTGCCACCGATCAGGTCGAAGCCCGCAACATGGCGATCGGCATGGAAACCACGGCCGGTCCGGTCAGGCTGTTGGGCAACCCGCTGAATTTTTCCCGCACGCCGGTCACATACCGGCACGCGCCGCCCCAATGCGGTGAGGCAACGGATGAGATCCTGGGCGCAGAAGACCCTTTCGGACAGTCCTGATCCCCCAGATGCGCGGCGGCTTTCCGCCATGTGTTACAGTTTCCGGCAATTCACCGCTAAATCAGCGGGGCTTTTGGCGTGGAGTAATCCTTCGCCTTGCAAAAATTTCCCGGGAAATCTTACACATCCGCCATATCTTCAATCCAGATGCACACAGGCCATCACCAAACCGCGAGCGGGGTTCGCCCGGTACATTCCGATGAACTACTCTTCAGCAGGACACGGAAACCGCGCGCAATTGAAAACAGAGATTGGACTTCTATGACGCATGATATCTTCGGCCAAGACAGCAGCCTGACCGATGCAGCCGCACAGCAGGATTGGAATGCCGTGCAGCTGGGAGTTCTTTCCCACGCCGCAGCAACCGCGGATCACTTGGGCGCGGTGCTGAAGGCCGCGCCGGAGTTTGCGCTGGCCCATGCGATCAAGGGGCTGTCGCTTTTGATGCTTGGGCGCTCTGAGCTGGTGCCGACCGCGCGCGAGGCGCTGCGCGATGCCAAGGCCTGTTACGAGGGCGCCCTGCCGCGCGAGCGCAAATACGTGGACGCGCTGGAAAACTGGCTGGCAGGCCGCCCCAGCCTGGCGATCCAGCGGATGGAAGAGGTGCTGCAAGCCTTCCCGCAGGACACCCTGGCGATGAAGCTCAGCCACGGCATCCGCTTCATCATGGGCGACCCTGAAGGCATGCGCGCCTCGATCGAGCGGGTGCTGCCGGCCTATGCGCCGGACCATGCCGGGCGCGGCTACCTCCTGGGCTGCCATTCCTTTGCGCTGGAGGAGACCGGCGAATACGAACGCGCTGCCAATGCCGGCCGCCAGGCGCTGTGGATGGCGCCGGATGACGCCTGGGGCCTGCACGCGGTGGCGCATGTGCATGACATGACCGGCAATGCCAAATCCGGGCTCGACTGGCTGCACGGCCGCGAGGACGCCTGGGCGCATTGCAACAACTTCCGCTATCACGTCTGGTGGCACAAGGCGCTGATGCATCTGGACCTGGGCCAGATGGAAGAGGCGGTTGCGCTCTATGACACCGAGGTGCGCAAGGACAAGACCGACGATTACCGCGACATCTCCAACGCCACCTCGCTGCTGGTGCGGCTGGAGCTGGAGGGTGTCGACGTGGGCAGCCGCTGGGACGAGCTGGCGAATCTCTGCGCCGCCCGGACCGAGGACGGAAGCCTGATTTTTGCCGATCTGCACTACCTGCTGGCGCTGACCGGCCACCGCAAGGAGGACGCCCACAAGCTCGTTCAGCGGATTCACGCCGATGCGGAGCAAGGCGGCACCGAAGCGCGGGAGCGGATGGCGGACCCGGGATGCGCCGCCGCCGACGGGCTGGAAGCCTTCGGAGACGGTAATTACAAGGCCGCTTTCAATCACTTATCCACAGCCCGCGCCACCCTGCAGCTGGCCGGCGGCAGCCACGCGCAACGCGATGTTTTTGAACGCATAACCATAGACGCGGGAATCCGCTCAGGACAGCTTGACGAAGTCGAAGCAATACTGGATGACCGCCGCGCCAAGCGGGGCGGCGCAGAGGACAATTACGCCCTCGCCCGCCGCACCCTGATTGCCGAGGCCCGGGACCCGTCCGGCGCCAAAAGCGTACCTGCCGAATAAGCCCCTCAAGGACCAAGACCACAGATGTCCAGCGTTGCGCCCTTCCCCGGGCCTCAGAAAGACCCTGCTGCCGCCAACCGCGCAGTGCCCCCGCCGCAAACGGTCCAGACGCGCGTGCGCGACCCGCGGCTCGACTTCTACCGCGGCATTGCGATGTTCATCATCCTGGCAGCCCATGTTCCGGGCAACCGCTGGGCGGGCTGGATCCCGGCCCGCTTCGGGTTTTCGGACGCAACCGAGATCTTTGTCTTCTGCTCCGGCATGGCCTCTGCCATCGCCTTTGGCAGCTCCTTCGACCGCCAGGGCTGGTGGCTGGGCACCGCCCGCGTCGCCTTCCGCTGCTGGCAGGTGTTCTGGGCCCACATCGGGCTGTTCTTCTTCCTGGCCATGTCGATGGCGGCGCTCGACCTCTATGGCGGGTTTGATAAGGAATATGTGAACTCGCTCAACCTTGGCCATTTCTTCAAGGATCCGATGACCCAGATCGTCGGCATCTTCACCCTCACCTATGTGCCCAACTACTTTGACATCCTGCCGATGTACCTGGTGGTGCTGATGCTGATGCCGCTGATGATCGGGGTTCAGAAGGCCGGGGTCTGGGCCGTTGTGATGGTGTCGGTGCTGATCTGGCTGACCGCCAACCCCTACATGCTCGGCCTTGGCCCCAACGGTGTTTCGCTGCCGGCAGAGCCGTGGTCGGACCGCGAGTGGTTCTTCAACCCCTTCGGCTGGCAGCTGCTGTTCTTCACCGGCTTTGCCTTCATGAAGGGCTGGCTGCCCAAGCCGCCGGTCTCCAAGGTGCTGGTTGTGCTCGCTGCCGGTTTCGTCATTTTCTCCGCCCCCTTCGGCTCCGGCAAGGTGCTGGGCTGGGTCGAGGCCTGGAACATGGGTCTGGCCGAAGCCATCCGCGAGACCTGGAAGCCCAGCAGCGAATGGCGCGAAAAGACCGACTTCGGCCTGCTGCGCTATACCCATTTCCTTTCGCTGGCCTATCTGGGCTGGGTCGCCGCCGGCGAGGGCGGAAAGCGGCTGATCGCCACCGGCCATTCACTGGCTGCAAGAATTTGGTCCGTATTGTTGCAGGTCGTTACCAAGGTCGGCCAGCAATCGCTTGCGGTCTTCGTGTTTTCGATGGCGCTGGCCCGCTTCATCGGCTTTGCGCTTGACCAGACCGACCGCGCGGTTATGACCACGGCATTCGCCAATCTTATTGGATTTTTGCTAATCATTGGCTGCGCTTACTGCGCTGCCTGGTTCAAGTCCCAACCTTGGAGAGCCAAGAAATGAGCTCTTTTTCCCGCCGCTCCTTCCTGGCTGCCGCGCTTGGCAGCACCGCCCTGTCCGCCCTGCCGGGGCTGGCCAATGACGCCGTGCCCTTCAGCCGCGACGTGGTGGTGGCCAAGGCCCGCGCGCTGGCGCAGGAAGACTATGCCGAACGCCCGACGGTACCGCAGGACTGGCTGGAACAGTCCTATGACGACTACAAGGCGCGCTGGTTCCGCACCTCGGACGCGCTGTGGTCGAAGACCGGCCGCAGCTACAACGTCGATTTCTTCCTGCCCGGCCTCTACTTCCCGCGCGCCATTCAGATCAACACGGTGACCGACGGCATGGCCGAACGGGTGCCCTTCGATCTGTCGCTGTTCGAAAAGAACGAGAAGGCACCGGACCTGACCACCGAAGGCGACTTGGGCTATTCCGGCCTGCGCCTGCGCACCGATCTGGACGACCCCACCAAGAAGACCGAGTTCTGCGTCTTCCAGGGTGCCAGCTATTTCCGCGCCATCGGCATCGGCAACGCCTACGGGCTGTCGGCCCGCGGCCTGGCACTGAAAACCGCCGACCCCGAAGGCGAGGAATTCCCCGAATTCATCGAATTCTGGCTGGAGGCCCCTGCCCCCGGCCAGCGTCACATGGTGGTGCATGCACTGATGGACTCCCCCTCCGTCACCGGCGCCTACCGGTTCACCATCACCCCTGGCAGCAGTACGGTGATGGATGTGGAGGCGACCCTGTTTGCCCGTGAGGAGCTGAGCCACGCAGGCCTTGCGCCGCTCACCTCGATGTTCCTGTTCGACGCCACCAACCGCAACCGCTTTGACGACTTCCGCCCGGCGGTGCATGACAGCGACGGCCTGCTGGTGGTCAACGGAAACGGCGAAACCCTGTGGCGGCCGCTGGCCAACCCCACGCGCCTGCAGGTTTCGTCCTTCCTGGATGAAAACCCCCGCGGTTTCGGTCTTATGCAGCGCTCGCGCAAGCTGTCGGATTTCAACGACCTCGAGGCCTTCTATCACAGCCGCCCCTGCCTGTGGGTCGAACCCAAGGAGGACTGGGGCCAAGGCGCCGTCACCCTGGTGGAAATCCCGGCGGACAAGGAAATCTACGACAACATAGTCGCCTACTGGCGCCCGCGCGAGCCTTATGCCGCCGGATCGGAAATCAGCCTCAGCTACCGCCTCACCTGGGGCGAGGAGCCGGTGCTGCCGATGCCGCGGGTGATCGACACCGCCGAGGGCGCCCGGATCTTCGGCGGGCCGGGCCGGATCGTCACCATCGACTTCGATGCCCACCCCCTGTTCGAGGGCGGGCCGGAGACCCTTGACGTGCACATCCACTCTCCCCATGTGGCGACCAGCGAAGGCGTGCTGCAGCGCAACCCGGAAACCGGCGGCCTGCGTCTCGCCTTCTACTTCGATCCTGGCGAACAGGATCACGTTGAACTTCGCGCCCAGCTCAGGAAAGACGGCAGCCCCGCCTCCGAAGTCTGGCTTTACAGGTGGACCGCATGAACGCATGTGATCTGATGCCCCCGGAACAGCCCCTGGCGATGCCGGAACAGGATTTCAGCAAGGACTTCAGGGACGCAGCCGCCCCCGGCGATGCCGCGCCCCGCCAGGTGGCGCTGTGGCGCCTGCTGGCGTTTTCGCCTGCCATGGCCGCCACCGGAGTGCTCACCTGGGTGATGGGCGGCTGGTTCGCCGATGACGGCTTCTCGGTGCTGGAAATGATCCTGCTGGCGCTGATTGCCTTCAACTTCTTCTGGATCGCCTTCACCGTCTCCACCGTGCTGCTGGGCCTTTACGGCCTGTCGCGCCGCGAAAAGACCGTGGCCCGCGGCCCCGCGCGCCCGATGAAGGTGGCGCTGCTGGTGCCGGTCTACAACGA
Source organism: Leisingera coralii (assembly GCF_049056525.1). Classification (NCBI taxonomy): domain Bacteria; kingdom Pseudomonadati; phylum Pseudomonadota; class Alphaproteobacteria; order Rhodobacterales; family Roseobacteraceae; genus Leisingera; species Leisingera coralii. Next base: position 50,339 of record NZ_JBHUPT010000059.1, read on the forward strand.
GGTGCCCTGGTATGTGCTGGGCAACGCCCAGACCATGCTGCAGGAACTGCACGGCCGCGGCGGCCAGCACGATTACGCAATGTTCATCCTGTCGGACACCCGCGACGATGCGATTGCCGAACAGGAGCGCGCCAGCGTCGAGGCGCTGCGCACCATGCTGCCGCAAGGGGCTGAGCTCTATTACCGCCGCCGCGCCGACAACGAGGGCCGCAAGGTCGGCAACATCTCCGACTGGGTGCGCCGCTGGGGCGCAGGCTACGAGGCGATGCTGGTGCTGGACGCCGACAGCCTGATGACCGGCCGCGCCATTGCCCGCCTGGCTGACGCGCTGGCCCGCGATCCAAGCGCCGGTCTGATCCAGAGCTATCCGCAACTGATTGGCGCGCAGTCGGTCTTTGGCCGCATGCAGCAGTTCGCCAACGGCGTCTACGGCCTGGCGCTGGCCGAGGGCCTGGCCCGCTGGGCCGGCCACGAGGGCAACTACTGGGGCCACAACGCCATCATCCGCACCCGCGCCTTTGCCGCCTGTGCCGGCCTGCCGCTGCTGCGCTCGCGCTTCGGCGGCGGTGAAAAGCTGATCATGAGCCACGATTTCGTCGAGGCCGGCCTCTTGCGCCGGGCCGGCTGGTCGGTGCGCTTCCTGCCCCGTATCCGCGGCTCCTACGAGGAAACCCCGGCGACCCTGATCGATCACATCCTGCGCGACCGCCGCTGGTGTCAGGGCAACCTGCAGCACCTGAACCTGCTGCACGCCAAGGGCTTCCGCGCGATCTCCCGCTTTCACCTGTTTGCAGGCGCCATCGGCTACCTGATGGCACCGGTGTGGTTTGCGCTGCTGGTCCTTTGGGCCATCATCGGCCGCAGCGAGGAAGCCTCGGTGATCAGCTACTTCAGCGAGGCCAACCCGTTCCGTCCCAACTGGCCCGACATGTCCGAGCCCAAGCATGTGCTGGTGATCGTCCTGATCTACGCCATGCTGCTGGCCCCCAAGATGCTGGCCGCGGCGGCGCTGCCGCTGACCGGCAGCCGGTTCTCGGAATACGGCGGCCCGGTGCATTTCGCACTGTCCTTCCTGTCCGAGGTGGTGCTGGCGATCCTTTATGCGCCGATCCTGATGGTGCAGCAGATGATCGCGGTGTTTCGCACCGCCCTTGGCCTGCAGCGCGGCTGGGCCCCGCAGGCGCGCGACGGCGGCAGCTATTCCCTGCGCACGCTGATCACCTGCCACGCGCTGGAAACGATCAGCGGCGTCGCGCTCTGGGCCGGGATCCTCACGGGCACTGTGTCACTGTGGCTGGCCCCGATTGCGCTGTCCCTGGTGCTGGCAGTGCCGCTGTCGGCGCTGTCGGGGGTGAAAACCGTAAACCGCATCCGCCACTGGATGGCCACGCGCGAGGAATTCACCGAGCCGCAGATCACCCGCGCCGCCCGTGCCGCCCGTGCCGAGCTGAAGGCGCTGCTGGACGGCAGCCCCGTCCGCGGCACCCCGGCGGAGTAAGCCTCGATCGCAGGGGAAAGGCTCCCGCGCCCGCAGGATGCCCCGGCTGCGCCGGGACACCCCTGGCGGCCTTGGGCCCGGCGCCGCGCTGATCCGCGGCGCTGTTGCGCAAAACCGCCACCGCCTGTTCTAAGGCTCACTGCCGCCATCACGGAACCACAGCAGCGCGCCCAGCGGGCGCGCTGCCTGGCCCAACGCTTTCACGGAAATCTCTGATTTACGGGCAAAGGGGCGGGAGACCGCCGCCCGGACCGGGCGCTCCCGCGCCATCAGCGCACGGCCGGCTCGTCCTCGAACCAATCCGCCATCCAGCCCGCCCAGCCTTCGGGTACCGTATGGCCGCCGTCAAACAGCACCAGACTTAGCTCCGCACCCAGCCCGCAGTCCCAGCGGCGGCGCAGCAGCCCGTCTTCGCTCCACGCCCGGTCCGGCGCGTGGGAGGCGCAGCCATTGGCCTGCCGCCACAGCTCCAGCCCGGCAAAGACATCGCCCTGCTCCCAGCGCGCCAGCCATGCACCTGCAGCAGCCGCACCGGCCCCTCGCAACGCTCCGGCAACGGGCGCCAGAAGGCGCCCGACAACGGCGCATAGGCGGCGAAGGCGCCGGGGTCGCGGCAAGCCAGGTAATGCACCATGAAGGCACCGGCTGAAAACCCGGCCAGGACCGTCCGCGATCCGGACGTGCCAAACCGCGCCGAGGCATCTGCCAGTACCGAAGCAAAGAACGCGCCCTCATCCCGGCCTTCATCGAAGGGGCCGAAGCCCCAGTTCTGCGGGCCGGTGCCATCGCGTTTGCGCCCCTCCGGCGCGATCAGCGCATAGCCGCGCTGTGTCAGCCCCTGCACCAGCGTCGTGTTCTTCAGCACCTGCGCGCCGCTGCCGCCGTAACCGTGCAGGAACATCACCACCGGCACCGGCGCCGCGGAGGCCTCCGGCAGCACGATGTGATAGCGGCCGCCCTCCACGGCGCAGGCTACCGGCTCCGCGCCGCAGCCCGCTGCCGCCGCGCTGCCCCAGGCCGAAAACAGCGCCGCAGCCACGGCGCCCGCGGTCACACCTCTCATCATCCCGCCCATCGGGCCACCGGCAGGTTGCCCGCAATCCAGCCCGGACCTGCGGCGGAGCCCAGCATCCCTTCGGGCACGTCGATCACGTTGGTGAACCCCGCCTTTGCCAGCGCCAGGGTCATCCGCGCCGAGCGCACCCCGCGGGCGCAGATCAGCGCCACCGGCGCGGCCCGGTCCTGCCCCGCCACCGCCTGCAAGGCCGCAATGAAATCCTCGCGCCGCATGTCGATCTGATGGCTGCCCACCGGTACCCCCGAAGCGCGCCATTCCTGCGGCGTGCGAATGTCCACCAGGATGATGCCGCCGTCGCGGGCCGCGGCAAAGGCCTCCGCTGCCGAGAGACGCGGCTGGCCGTGATCGGGCGGCTGCCTGCGGTGCCACCAGTAGCCAAAGCCGCCAGCCGCCGCCGCACCGCCCAGCAGCATCAGCCGCCGCGTCAGGGTTGCCGTGTCCGCCTGTGCTCCGGCCATGTTGCCTCCGCATCTCCGCTTGCCGCTGCTGGACCGTGATCCTGCCCCCAGATCTAGCAGCTTGGCGGCCGCCAATCACCAGAAATGGAGGGTTTCGGTCAGTCAAGTTCTTGTTATTGCGCGCGCATCGCCCAAATATAGGCGCAATAATTGTACCAATTCCGCCCCGGGGCTGCGGCATTCTTACCGCAACCGGGGCGGCGGGGGTGGTTCTGGGCTGAAAAATTGCTTAGCACTGGACCAAAAAATAACGACGCGCCAACCCGACAGGAGACCTGCACGTGTCCCTTTTCCTGATTGCGGCCCTGCCCTTTCTCGGAGCCGTCTTCCCAGCGCTTTTGATCCGCGCCGGACGCAATGCCGCAGCTTCGGCCGCCGGGCTGACCACATTCCTCGCCTTCACCGGGCTGATGCTTCATATTCCCGCCATCTTCCGCGGCGAGACGGTCTTTGCCGCGGTCGACTGGCTGCCTGCCCTGGGGCTGAACGCCCATTTCTTCCTCGACGGGCTGGGCTTCCTGTTTGCGGCGATGATCCTGGGCATCGGCCTGCTGATCATTCTTTACGCCCGGTTCTATCTCTCGCGCGAAGATCCGATGGGCCAGTTCTACAGCTATCTGCTGCTGTTCCAGGGCGCGATGGTTGGTATCGTTCTGTCCGACAACATCCTGCTTTTGCTGGTATTCTGGGAACTCACCTCGCTCAGCTCGTTCCTGCTGATCGGCTATTGGAAGCACCTGCCCGAAGGCCGCCAGGGTGCCCGCATGGCGCTGGCCGTGACCGGTTCCGGCGGCTTGGCGATGATCGCCGGGATGCTGATCCTGGGCCATATCGCGGGGTCCTATGACCTCAGCGTGATCCTGCAGAACAAGGAGGCAATCCAGGCCTCGCCTCTGTATCTGCCCGCGCTGATCCTGATCCTGCTGGGCGCCTTCACCAAGTCGGCGCAGTTCCCCTTCCACTTCTGGCTGCCGCACGCGATGGCGGCGCCGACGCCGGTGTCGGCCTATCTGCACTCCGCCACCATGGTGAAGGCCGGCCTGTTCCTGATGGCGCGGCTGTGGCCGGTTCTGGCCGGCACGCCGGAATGGTTCTACATCGTCGCCACCACCGGCCTAGTGACCATGCTGGTCGGCGCGGTGATTGCGCTGTTCAAGGATGACCTCAAGGCGCTGCTGGCGTTTTCCACCGTCAGCCACCTGGGCCTGATCACCATGCTCCTGGGCTTCGGCACCAAATTCGCCGCGGTGGCGGCGGTCTTTCACATCATCAACCACGCGACCTTCAAGGCGGCGCTGTTCATGTCCGCAGGCATTGTCGACCATGAGGCCGGCACCCGCGACATCAAGCGGCTGGGAGGCCTGCGGCACCTGATGCCCGTCACCTTCACCATCGCCGCGGTGGCAGCACTGTCGATGGCCGGCATCCCGCCCCTGAACGGCTTCCTGTCCAAGGAGATGATGCTTGAGGAAGCCTCGCACACCATCTGGAACGGCTCGCACCTGATCGTGCCCGCGCTGGTCACGGCCGCCGCGGTGTTCTCGGCGGCCTATTCCTTCCGCTTCATCGCCCATGTCTTCCTCGGCCCCAAGCGCGAGGATTACCCCGGCCACCCGCATGACCCCAACACCGGCATGTGGATCGGCCCCGCCTTCCTGGTGGTGCTGGTGGTGGTGATCGGCTTTGCCTCGGCCAGGATCGCAGGCCCGATGGTGGCCACCGCCGCCAGCGCGGTGATCGGCGGCGAGAAGCTGCCCTATTACTCGCTCAAACTATGGCACGGGCTGACCCCGGCGCTGTACATGTCAGTGTTTGCCACCATCGGCGGCCTGATCCTGCTGGCGCTGCACAAACCGCTGGCACGCGCCTGGGACGCCGCCCCGCGGCCCGAGGCCAAGGTGATTTTCGAAGGGCTGGTCGATGCCTTCACCCGTTTCAGCCAGATGGTCACCGGCGGGCTGCACAACGGCGCCCTAACCCGCTACTCCGCGGTGATGGTCACTTTTACCGTGGTGATTGCCTTCCTGGCCTATCAGGACGGCACCCTGGGCGCACCGACGCGGGCGCTGCAGGAGCCCGGCCTGCTGCCGGTGACCGGCTGGTTCGCCTTGGTGGTGGCAACGCTGTTCATCGTCTTGAAGCACCGCAACCGCCTGCTGTCGCTGGTGCTGATCGGTGTGGTGGGCCTGGTGGTCTCGATGGCGTTCAACTACCTCTCGGCGCCGGACCTGGCGCTGACCCAGATCTCGGTCGAGGTGGTGACCATCATCCTGATGCTGCTGGCGCTGAACTTCATGCCCAAGGAAACCCCGGTCGAAACCCCGGTCCTCACCCGTGTGCGCGACGGCGCCATTTCGGTGGTCGCGGGCCTGGGGGCGGGCGGCCTGATCTATGCGCTGCTGATGCGTGACTTTGCCTTCCCGACAATCTCGGATTTCCACCTCGCCAATTCCTACAAGGGCGGCGGCGGCACCAATGTGGTGAACGTGATCCTGGTCGACTTCCGCGGCTATGACACCTTTGGCGAGATCATCGTGCTGGGGATCGCCGCGATGGTGATCTTTGCCCTGACCGAGGCGGTGCTGGGCTCCAAGGTCCGCGCCTATCTGCTGAACCGCGAGCCGGACCTGCCGCAGGCGGGCGACAGCCACCCGCTGATGATGGTGGTGGCCACCCGGGTGATGATGCCGCTGGCGCTGATGGTGGCGGCCTACATCTTCTTCCGCGGCCACAACCTGCCCGGCGGCGGCTTCATCGCGGGCCTGATCGCAGCGATCGCGATCATCATGCAGTACATGGCCTCGGGCTTCGCCTGGGCAACCGAGCGGCAGCGCTACCCCTATCACGCAATCATCGGCTCCGGCGTGCTGATCGCCGCCTCCACCGGCATGGGCGCCTGGTTCAACGGCATGCCGTTCCTGACCAGCGCCTTCGGCTATATCAATTGGGCCCCGCTGGAGGAGTTCGAATGGGCCACCGCGGCGCTGTTCGACCTCGGCGTCTTCCTGGCGGTGGTCGGCGCGGTGCTGCTGGCGCTGGAAAGCCTGTCGCGCTTTGCCTGGCAGCCGGGGATCAGCTCCGAGCACGCGATGGACATCAACCCGGCCCGCGAGGAAGCGGCCAAGACCGGGACGGAGGGATAAGCATGGAACTTCTCGTCGCCTCGGCCGTGGGCATCCTGACTGCGGCCGGCATCTATCTGATCCTGCGCCGCCGCAGCTTCCCGGTGATCCTGGGGCTGTCGCTGATCACCTATGCGGTGAACGTTTTCCTGTTTGCCTCCGGGCGGCTGATGACCGCCGCGCCGCCGATCCTCAACAAGTACGAGGAGGTGATCTATACCGATCCGCTGCCGCAGGCGCTGGTGCTGACCGCCATCGTGATCTCCTTCGGCATGACCGCGGTGGTGGTGATGATCGCGCTGGGGGCCTTCCTGTCGTCGCGCGATGACCGCACCGCCCTGCCCGCAGAGCCCGAAGGCGCAGGAGACGACGCATGACCGGCCACCTTCTGATCGCGCCGGTGGTGCTGCCGGCCCTTGTCGCGCCGTTCATCATCATGGTCCTGCGCCACCACCTGGACCTGCAGCGGATCTTCTCCGTCGCCAGCGCGGTGCTGCTGGCCGGCGTTGCCCTGGCCCTGGCCGCCCAGGCCGCCGACGGCACCGTCATGGTCTATGAGCTGGGCGACTGGCCCGCGCCCTTTGGCATCGTGCTAGTGCTGGACCGCCTGTCGGCGATGATGATCGTGCTGACCTCGCTCTTGGCGCTGCCGGTGCTGCTCTATGCCATCGGCTCCGGATGGGACACCCGCGGCAGCAACTTCCACGCGCTGTACCAGTTCCAGCTGATGGGCATCATGGGCGCCTTCCTGACCGGCGACGCCTTCAACCTGTTCGTCTTCTTCGAGGTGCTGCTGATCGCCTCCTATGGCCTCATGATCCACTCCGGCGGCACCCGCCGGTTCCAGGCCGGGGTGCAGTATGTGGTGTTCAACCTCCTGGGCTCCACCCTGTTCCTGTTCGCGCTTGGCACGCTCTATTCGGTGACCGGCACGCTGAACATGGCGGACCTCGCGGTGAAGGTCGCGCAGATCCCGGCCGAGGATACCGCCCTGTTGCGGGCCGGCGCGGTGATGCTGCTCCTGGTCTTTGCCATCAAGGCCGCACTGCTGCCGCTGCATTTCTGGCTGCCCTCGGCCTATGCCAATGCACCGATGCCGGTGGCGGCGCTGTTTGCCATCATGACCAAGGTCGGCGCCTATTCGATCCTGCGCATGTACACGCTGGTCTTCGGGCCTGAGGTCGAGGCAACCGCCGGGCTGACCGAAAGCTGGCTGCTGCCCGCGGCCCTGCTGACGCTGGTTGCCGGTGCGGTTGGTGTGCTCGGCTCCAACAAGATCGGCCGCCTGGCCGCCTTTGGCGCCATCGCCTCGATGGGCACGCTCTTGATCGCGATTTCGCTGTTCACCCAGACCGCCGCTGCCGCCGCGCTCTATTACCTGGTGCATTCCACCCTGGCCGCGGCGCTGCTGTTCCTGGTCGCCGACCTGGTGATGGAGCGCCAGGGCGGCTGGATCCTGCCGCAGCTGCCGATGCCGCAGACCGGGCTGATCTCGGCGCTGTTCTTTGCCGCTGCCATTGCGCTGGCCGGGATGCCGCCGCTGTCGGGCTTCCTGGGCAAGCTTCTGGTGCTGGACGCCACCCGCGGCTCCGAGCTCGCCACCTGGATCTGGGCGGTGATCCTCACCGGCTCGCTGATCACCATCATCGGCATGGCCCGCGCAGGCTCGCTGCTGTTCTGGAAGGGCCACGGCCTGCCGCCGGAGAACACAGATACCAGCGAGGAGCCGCCGCAAGAGGATCTGGCCGCCAGACCGGCGCAGCTGCCGTTTGTGGCCTGCTTCGGGCTGCTGGCGGGGCTGGTGGCGCTCACCGTCTTTGCGGGCCCCGCGACCCGCTATGCCGAGGCGACCGCGGCGCAGCTCTTTGCGCCGCAGGCCTATATCGGTACCGTGCTTGGGGAGGAGGCGAAATGAAACTGCTCAGACGGCTGCTGCCGCACCCTTTGCTGACGCTCCTGCTGACCCTCACCTGGCTGCTGCTGGTCAATGGATGGTCGCTGAACTCGCTGCTCTTCGGCTTCATGCTGGGGGTGCTGATCCCGTTTTTCACCCAGCCCTACTGGCCCAACCGCCCGCAGCTCAGCAAACCGCTGAAGATCGCCGAGTACATCCTGATCGTGCTGATGGACATCATCCAGGCCAATATCATCGTGGCCCGCATCGTGCTGTTCAAACCCAACGCCGACCGCCGCCCCAACTGGATCACCATCCCGCTGGACCTGAAAACGCCCGAGGCGATCACCGCCCTGGCCGGCACCATCACCATGACCCCGGGCACCCTGTCGGCGGATGTCTCGGACGAGGGCCACGCGCTGCTGGTGCACTGCCTGGACGCGCCCAACCCGGACGCGGTGCGCGACGAGATCAAACAGCGCTATGAGCGCCGGCTGATGGAGATCTTCGAATGATCGAAAACGCTGCCTATTTCGCCTTTGCCTGTTTCGCCCTGGCGATGCTGATGAACCTGTGGAAGGTCGTCACTGCCCCGGACATCGCCGACCGCATCCTGGCGCTCGATACCATGTTCATCAACGCCATCGCGCTGATGGTGCTTTATGGCATGGCGCTGGGGACCGAGATGTTCTTTGAGGCGGCGATGATCATCGCCATGCTCGGTTTTGTCTCCACCGTGGCCTATGCGCGCTTTATTCTGCGCGGCAACATCATCGAGTGAGGGGGAAAGATGGCAAGCCTGTTTGAATTCCTTGTTGCCGCCTTCCTGGTTATCGCCGGGATCTTCGGCATCGTCGGCTCCTACGGGCTGATCAAGCTCGACGACCCAATGTCGCGCCTGCACGCGCCAACCAAGGCCACCACCCTGGGCGTCGGCGGGGTGCTGCTGGCCTCGCTGCTGCACGCGGCGGTGTTCGAGGAGTATGTCTCGGTGCATGAGCTGATGATCACCCTGTTCCTGTTCCTGACCGCACCGATCACCGCGAATTTCATTGCCAAGGTGCACATCCACCGGCAAGAAACCCGCGAAACCATGCCCCCGGCGGGCGAGGATGACCACTGGGCCACCCATGACACGCCGGAGGACGAGGAACAGAGAACCGCAGGCCGCCCGGACGCCGCGCAATAAGCGCAGCCGCACCGCCGGGGCCGGCCCGCCGCAGAGGCAGGACAGCATATGGAACCTTCGCGATTGCCGCTCACCCGCGATCTGGTACTGATCGGCGGCGGCCATACCCACGCGCTGGTGCTGCGCAAATGGGGCATGCGGCCGCTGCCCGGCGCCCGGCTGACGGTGATCAACCCGGGACCTTCTGCGCCCTATTCCGGCATGCTGCCCGGCTTCGTGGCCGGCCACTACGCGCGCGAGGAGCTGGACATCGACCTGGTGCGCCTGGCCCGGTTCGCCGGTGCCCGCGTGGTGCTGGGCAGCGCGGAACATATCGACACCGCGGCGCAGCTGGTGCATGTGCCGGGCCGCCCGCCGATTGCCTATGACGTGGCCTCGGTCGATATCGGCATCACCTCCGCCATGCCGGACCTGCCGGGCTTTGCAGACCACGGCATCCCGGCCAAGCCGCTGGGCCGTTTCGCCGCCCGGTGGGCCGCCTTCCGCGAGGGCAGCGGCCCCGCCCATGCCGCCGTGATCGGCGGCGGGGTTGCCGGTGTGGAGCTCATCCTCGCTATGGCCTATGCCCTGAAATCCCGCGGCCGCCTGGCCCAGGCCACTCTGATCGACAGCGACCAGGCCTTGCGCGCGATCGGAGAGACCGCCCGCCGCAAGCTCCTGCGCGCCCTGGTGGAACAAGGCGTCCGGCTGGAGGAGAACGCACCAGTCGAGCGGATCGAGGACGGCTACATTGTCCTGCAGGACGGGCGCGAGGTGCTGTCGGATTTCACCACCGGCGCTGCCGGTGCCCGCCCCTACGGCTGGCTCGGGGACAGCGGTCTCGCACTGCAGCACGGCTTCATCCGGGTCGGTGAAACCCTGCAAAGCTCTGCCGCCAATGTCTTTGCCGCCGGCGACTGCGCCCATATGGACTTCGCCCCGCGCCCCAAGGCCGGCGTTTATGCGGTGCGCCAGGCCCCGGTGCTCTACCACAACCTGCGCGGTCTGCTGACCGGCGACCCGCTGCGCAAGTACCGCCCGCAGAAGGATTACCTGAAACTGATCTCCATGGGCGCCAGGGAAGCCCTAGGAGAGCGGTTCGGAACCACTCTGGCAGGTCCCTTGATGTGGAGCTGGAAGGACCGCATCGACCAGGCCTTCATGGAGAAATTCCGCGACCTGCCCGCGATGGAAGCGCCGCCTTTGCCCGCCGAACACACGCTGGGCATGGAGGAGGCGCTGGGGGACAAGCCCCTTTGCGGCGGCTGCGGCGCTAAGGTCGGCCGCGGCGCGCTGCTTGAGACGCTCACCGGGCTGAACAGCCATAGCCGCGAGGACATCACCCCGCTGCCCGGCGACGATGCCGCGCTGCTGACCACCGGCGGCATCAAGCAGGTGATCAGCACCGACCACCTGCGCAGCTTCACCAAAGATCCGGTGGTGATGGCCCGCATCGCTGCCGTGCATGCCTTGGGGGACATCTGGGCGATGGGGGCCGAACCGCAAGCCGCAACCGCCAACTTGATCCTCCCGCGCATGTCGCCGGAACTGCAGAGCCGAACCCTGCAGGAAATCATGGCTGCCGCCACGGAGGTCATGCAGGCCGCCGGCGCCGCCATCATCGGCGGCCACACGTCGCTGGGGGATGAGCTGACCGTGGGCTTCACCGTCACAGGTCTCTGCCCCCGCCCGCCAATCACGCTCGCTGGCGCCAAACCAGGCGACACCCTCATCCTGACCAAGCCCATCGGTTCCGGCGTGCTGATGGCAGCCGAGATGGCAGGCGAGGCCAACGGAGAGTGGATCGCCGCCGCGCTCGAGCAGATGAGCCAGCCGCAGGGCGACGCCGCCCGCATCCTGCAGGAGGCCCATGCAATGACCGATGTCACCGGCTTTGGCCTGCTTGGCCACCTGCTCGGCATCTGCGAGGCGTCCCGCGCAGGCGCGGAAGTCTTCACCGGCCAGGTCCCCCTGATGCAGGGCGCCGCCGAACTGGCCGAGCGGGGCATCCGCTCCTCGCTGCTGCCCGCCAACCAGGCCGCGCTGCCGGAACTGAAAACCTCCGGCTGGCAGGAGCTGCTGTTCGATCCGCAAACAGCGGGCGGGCTGCTGGCGGCTGTTGCCGCAGACCGGGCGAACAGCCTGCTGGAGCAGCTCCATGCGGCCGGGTACCCGGCCGCCATCATTGGCAAGGTGACATCGAACCCGGGGGCCATCACCCTGGGCAACTGACTGGATTGGCGGAAGAGGGGCCAGCCCCTCTTGGCCTAACGGCCAATTCACCCCGGGGTATTTTTGTCCAGAAAGAAGCTGAAGCCCCTTCCCCTTTTCCAGGGTCCCGTAAAAAACGCCGGAGGCACGCTGCGCGCCAGCGCAGCGCCACGCCCAACGGGAGCGGCGCATCTGTGATGCTCCAGCGACGGGCGGGAGCCCCACGCTTCTGGCTTAGAAACCAGCCATGATTTGTGCAATCCGGGCCGCCGCCGCATCCAGGCCCGGCTCGTCCAAGGCTGCGGCGTCTACCGTGGCAATCACCTCCGCCCCGATCGCCGCCCGCGATTTGCGGTAAGCCGGGTCGTAATGCTCCGTCATCAGCGCCTCGGTCAGCCCGGGCTTGTCGCCCTCGGCGATGCGGGCAAACCAGCCGTCCACCACCGCGCCGGAACGGTGGGCGCGCAAGGGGCCCAGCTTCTCGCGCAGCCGCTCCGCGTCCGACAGGATGTCGTCGTAGGCCTGCACCAGGTAGCGGCAGCGCGCCGCCACCGGCACCTGCAGCTCGATCCTGGGGGCTTGTTTCATCGCATCCCAGACCGCAGGCGGGATGATCCGCTGGCCGATCTTGATCGATTCCGCCTCCACCAGCACCGGGCGGGAGGGCTCCAGCCGCATCAAGGCCCCGGCCACCGCGGATTCAAACGCCTTTTGCGAGGGCTGCGGTGTGGGCATATCGCCCAGAAGCGAGCCGCGGTGATTGGCCAGCCCCTCCAGGTCCAGCACCTGCACGCCCAGCTCTCCGGCACGTTTCAGCACCTCGGTCTTGGCCGATCCGGTATAGCCGTCCAGCGCCACCAGCCGGTGCGGCAGCGCGGTTTCATACATCGCCTTGTGCACCAGGCGGCGGTAGGTCTGATAGCCGCCCTGCACCACCTCGGCGCGCCAGCCGATCTGCTGCAGCATCCAGGTGAAGGAGCCCGAGCGCTGGCCGCCGCGCCAGCAATAGACCAGCGGCCTCCAGCCGCCCTCATGGTGGCTCAGGTGCTGCTCGATGTGGCTGGCGGCATTGCGGAATACCAGCGCCGCGCCCAGCTTGCGCGCCTTGAAGGGGCTGTCCTGCACATAGATGGTGCCGACCTCGGCGCGCTCCTCGTTGTTCAGCACCGGCAGGCTGATCGCCCCGGGCACGTGGTCCTCGGCATATTCCGCCGGGCTGCGCACGTCGATCACCGTGTCGAACCCGTGGCCATAGAACTCTTGCAGGGATTTGAATGTCAGCGCCATGCTTCTGCTCTACCCCGCCCCATGCGCAAGGAAAAGCTGCAAATGCCCTCCCCGCGGCAATAAGGCTTGCGCGGAATGCGCACGGGGCAGTAAGGCAATCGGAACCAGCAGACCAGCCCGGGCAGAAGGCCCCGCGGCGCCACAGCGGCAAGGACCAGGACCCATGGACACCGACCCTTTGGACATACACGCGCTGCCCGGCCATCTGATCCGGCGGCTGCACCAGATCTCCGTCGCCCAGTTCATGGAGCGGATGGCCGCGGAAGGCGTCGACCTGACTCCGGTGCAGTTTTCCGCCATGGCCGCCATCCGCCGCCATCCGGGCATCGACCAGGCCTCGGTTGCGGGGCTGATCGCCTATGACCGCGCCACCCTGGGCAAGGTGGTGGACCGGCTGGTGGACAAGGGGCTGGTGGCGCGCCGGATCTCCGCCGCGGACCGCCGTGCCCGCGAGGTCAGCCTGACCCGCGACGGCGAAGCGCTGCTGGAGCGGATCCTGCCGGTCGTCCAGGCCGCGCAGCCAGCGATCTTCACCGGCCTCACCGAGGCGGAGCAGGAAACCTTCGTGGCGCTGCTGCGCAAGGCGACCCTGGCCGCCAATGAGCTGAGCCGGGCGCCGCAGCGCGACCTGCCCGGCAGCCAGGCGGCCGAATAAGCGCTCAGATCAGGCGGCCGCGCGGGGTATCGCCCTCTTCAAACGGCTCGATCAGCTCCGGCCCCTCGGCCCGGTTGGAGTTCACCGCCGGACCTACCCGGTGAAAGTCCAGAATGCCCTCCGCCCCCGGCTGCATCAGCGCCGCGGCACCATGGCCCTCCTCGCCCAGCCACTTGCCCCAGTCCTGCGGCTCAAGGATCAGCGGCATCCGGTGGTGGATCGCCGACAGCCCCTGGTTTGCCGCAGTGGTGACGATGGCGCAGGTCTTGACGGGATCCTCCGCCCCCCAGCTGCGCCAGACGGCGGCAAAGGCAATCGGCGCGCCGTCGCTGCGGTGGATGTACCAGGGCAGCCGGGCGCCGTCCTCCGCCTTGGTCCATTCATAAAAGCCGCTGGCCGGGACCAGGCAACGCCGCTCGCGGCAGGATTTGGCAAAGGCGGGCTTCTCCGCAATCGTCTCTGCCCGCGCGTTGATCAGCAGCGGCCCGGCGGTTTCGCTCTTGTACCAATGCGGCAGGAAGCCCCAGCGCATCGCCACCAGCTGCCGCCCCGCCTCCCCCGCCTGCACCACATGCACCGGGTTGGTCGGGCACACGTTGTAATTGGGCACCTTGGGCAGATCGTTCGCGGGCTGCGCCGCAAACAGCTGTGCCATTGCATCCGCAGGCAGGGTTGTGGCAAATCGTCCGCACATGCTGATTTCTAACCCGGCCCGGGGCGCAGATGCAAAGCCTGCCTTGGCCAGGGATTTTCAGCCGCCCTGACAGGATGATAGATAGGCCTCATGACTCTCCAGAATGATCTCCAGGCAGCCTTCGGTTTTCTCAATCAGGGCAAGTTCAAGCAGGCGCTGAAACAGTCCAAGGGCGGCATGAAGCGGCACAAGAGCCACCCGGACTTCCCCAACATCGCAGGGATTTCCCTGTCGGGCCTGGGCAAGCACCGCGATGCCGTGCCCTATTTCAAGAAGGCGCTGGCGCTGGCCCCCGGCTTTCACGATGCCCGCAAGAACCTGGCGCAGACGCTGCTGTTCCTGCAGCAGGGCGAACCGGCGATGAAGCTGCTGGAGCGGGTGCTGAAAGACCAGCCCGGCGATCAGGCAGCGCTCTATCTTCAGGCGCAGGCGCATCTGGTGATGAACGAACCCGAGGCCGCGATCGAGACCGCCACCGCGGCACTGGCCCGCGACCCGCGCCAGCCGCGGATGCTGCGGCTGCGCGCCACCGCCTGGAACACGCTGGGTGATGAGAAGGCTGCGCTGGCGGATTACCAGGCGGCGCTCAAGGTGAACCCCAACGACGCTGACGCGCTGCAGAACGCCAGCCTGCTGCTGGCCCGGCTGATGCGGCAGGACGAGGCGACCGAAGCCGCACAGAAGGCCGTCGCCGTGGCGCCCCAGAACGTGGAGGCCCGCAGGCGGCTGGCCAGCCAGCTGATCTCCAACGGCGACTCCACCGCCGCCCGGGAGCAGTGCCTCGCTGTCCTGGAGCTGGACCCCAAGGACACCCAGGTGCTGGAAATGCTGGCCCGCATCAGCAGCCGCGAGCAGAACGCGGAGCTGCTGCCCATTGCGCAGAAAGCGCTCAAGGCGGCGCCTGCCCGCTCGCTCGACCGCGCCAACGTCAGCTTTGCCCTGGCCCGGATCGCCGATCAGGATGGCGACAAGGACGCCTTTGCCGCCCACAATGATGAGGCCAACGCCTGTATGGCGGCGCAGAACCCCTATGACTACGAGGAGAGCGAGCGCCAGTTCAGCCGCATCATGGCTGCCTTCCCGGAGGAGATCACCCCGGCGGAGACCACTCCAGAAGGCCCGCGCCCGATCTATGTGGTGGGGATGCCGCGCTCCGGCACCACGCTGACCGAGACCGTGATCGGCCTGCACCCCGATGTATTCCCGCTGGGCGAGCGCGGCGTGCCGGCCTTCCTGCTGCATCCCTATCTGGACAAGGATCAGGAGTTTACGCCAGAGGCCGCCCGCAATTTCGTGGCTGAGGACATCAGCCGTCTGCCCGAAATGCCCGAAGGCACCCGCGCCTATGTCGACAAGATGCCCGACAATTACCGCCTCTTGGGCCATCTGCTGACCGCTTACCCGGATGCACGGTTTGTTCATCTTTGCCGCGATCCGCGCGACGTGGCGCTGTCGATCTGGCGCGGCTATTTCTCCGGCAGCTCGCTCACCTATGCCTATGACCTCAAGGCGATGGCGCACCGCTTCAATCTCTACGGCCGGCTGATGCAGCACTGGCGGCAGGTGATGCCGGGGCGGATCTACGACCTGCGCTATGAAAGCTTCGTTGCCGATATCGAGGGCGAAAGCCGCAAGCTGGCGGATTTCTGCGGACTGGACTGGGTCGAGGATATGGCCCACCCGGAACGGCACGAGGGCCAGGTGCTGACGCTGTCGAACACCCAGGTCCGGCAGACGGCGCACACCCGCTCGATCGGCAAGTGGGAGAAATTCGCCGATGTTCTGGAGCCGTTCATCGCCGGGCTGGACCCGGAAATCTGGCCGGAAATCAAGGGGTAACAGGGCCTACTTGGCGTAGGCCTTGCGCGCCAGTTCGATGCGCGCGTCCATCATCGACATCTCTTTCAGGATCTCCTGCCGGCGGCTGCGGTCGCCGGTTTCGCGCAGTTCGGCCCTGAGGCGCTGCAGTTCGCGCGACAGGCTCACGAATTCCGGCACCCCGCCGCTCTCGCGCACCAGCCGGTTGAGCAGCTCGTTTTCCGGATCGTCACACTTCGGCAACGGCTTGCCGGCACCTTGCAAGTTGTCAAAGGCACCGTCCTTCTCAGCGGCTTCGATCCGGGCATTGATGAGGTCGATCAGCGGGTGGTCCATAAGGGCATTCTGCCATGCGCGCCCCGCCTGCGAAAGCCCCCGCCAGCCCGTTTACGAAAGGCCGGCGAAGGTAAATATTGACTGAAAATAATGCGGCAGCCCTCCTGCCCGAATGTTTCGCGCGCGAAACATTGGGTCCGGTCCGGACCTATGTGACGCTGCCTATTTCACCTCAGAAATCCGCCCGTCGGTATAGGGCGTGTACGGGCCTTGGGCCGCCAGATACTCCGCCAGTACATCCGCCAGGTCCGGGCCGAAGTCATAGGCGTTCTTGTCGTCGCCTTCGAACATCGCATAGCCGTCGCCGCCGTTGCGGACATAATCGTTGGTGACCACCACATAGGTCTTGGCCGGATCAATGGGCACAAAGCTGTCGCCCTCTGCCACCATCACGTCCTTGACGCGGCCCTTGTTCGGCGCGGCAGAGCTGTCCCAGCTGAATTTCAGCCCCGCCACCTGCGGGAAGCGGCCCTTGACGTCCTCCACCTGGCTGACGCCGTTTTCCAGAGCCGCCACCAGGGTTTCGCCATCAATCTCAAAGGTCGAGAGCGTGTTCTGGAACGGCAGGATGGTCAGCACCTCGCCCATGGTGACCTCGCCTGCATCCAGACTGGCGCGGATGCCGCCGGAGTTGGCGATGGCGATGGTCACGCCCTGATCCTTCACCCGGTCCAGCATCGCATCGGCCACCAGGTTGCCCATCTGGCACTCCTGCACCCGGCACACATCGCGGCTGCCCTCAACGGGTTCCGCGGCCTCCGCCACCACCTTGTTGCGGATCTCATCCAGCGGCAGCGCCAGTTCCGCAATCCGGTCCAGGGTGGCTGCGTCTTCGCTGACCGCCGCATCCATAATCAGCGGCTCGCCTTCTGCGCGGATCACATTGCCCGCATCGTCAAAGGTCACGTTCAGCTCCCCCAGGAACTTGCCATAGGCATAGGCCTGAACGATCTGCACCCCGTTCACCACCGTCGGATACGGCCCGGCCGCCTTGTCCGAAGTGTTGGACAGGTAAGTGTTGCTGTGGCCGCCGACGATCACGTCCACCCCGGTGGTCTCCGCCGCCACCCGCTGGTCGACGCCGTAGCCGGAGTGGCTGAGCACCACGATCTTGTTCACGCCCTCGGCGGTCAGCCGGTCAACTTCCGCCTGCACCGCCGCCACGGGATCGGAGAAATGCACATTCTTGCCGGGGCTTGCCAGCTCATGGGTGTCCTCCGGCGTCAGGCCGATGAGGCCGATCTTCTCGCCGCCCCGCTCGATCACCGTGGATTTCTTCAGCACATCCGCCAGCGCCGGTTCCGCCGAGACATCCGCGTTGGACATCAGCACCGGAAAGCCCACCGCATCCATAAAGCCGCGCAGCACCTCCGGACCGTCGTCGAATTCATGGTTGCCGACGGTCATCCCGTCATAGCCCAGCTGGTTCACGAACTCCGCCGCGGCCTTGCCCTTGTAATAGGTATAGAACAGCGACCCCTGAAACTGGTCGCCGCCATCCACCAGGATCGCGTTTTCCGCCCGCGCCCGAGCGTCCGCGATGGCCGTCACCAGCCGCGCGGTGCCGCCGAAACACTTGCCCTCGGCCTGATCCCCGGCGTCGCAGGTGCTGTCGTATTTGTTGATCGGCTCGAACCGGGAATGAAAGTCGTTGGTGTGCAGGATGGTCAGCCTGTACTCCGCCGCTGCGGCACCGGCAGTCAGGGCCAGGGCCGCAACCGAAGTGAGAAACCGTGCAATCATGAGGGGCGCTCCCGTGTTCTGTTTCGGGCAAGCCTGCGCCCAAAGCCCGCGCCCGTCAAAGGGGAAAAGCCGGACTTCGCACTCCCCTTGCGTCAGCTTGACTGGCCGCACCGCCGCCAATCCCCCTTGATTCATCGGCAAACGCAAGGCATCAGGCCGTCATGCTGATTTACAAGATTTTCCGGGCGGACGAATGGGCCGCACTGCAGGCCGCGGGCGAAACCCGGGGCGCACCGATTGATGTGGCGGACGGCTATGTCCATTTCTCCACCGCGACCCAGGCGGCAGAGACCGCGGCCAAGCATTTCGCCGGCGCCGAGGGGCTGACCCTGCTGGCCTGCGATGCGGAGGCAATGGGCGATGACCTGAAATGGGAAATCTCCCGCGGCGGTGCCGAGTTCCCGCATCTCTACCGCAACATCCGCATGTCGGATGTGGTCTGGGCCGAGCCGCTGCCGCTGGTGGAGGGCACGCATCAGTTCCCGGAGGAGATGGCATGAAGCTGACCGAGAAACTGGCGCTCGCGGCGATGCACCGGATTGATCCGGAGGCGGCCCATGGGCTGTCGATCAAGGCGCTGGCCATGGGGCTGGCGCCTGCCCCCGGCCCCGTGACCTCCGCCCGGCTCAAGACCACGCTGGCAGGGATTGACCTGCCGAACCCGGTCGGCCTGGCCGCGGGCTATGACAAGAACGCCGAGGCGCTGGCGCCGCTGGCAAAATCCGGCTTCGGCTTCATCGAGGTGGGTGCCGCCACCCCGCGCCCGCAGCCCGGCAACCCCAAGCCGCGCCTGTTCCGCCTGACCGAGGACAAGGCGGCGATCAACCGCTTTGGCTTCAACAACGAGGGCATGGAGGCGATCGGCGCGCGGCTGGCGCAGCGGCCGCGCGATGCCGTCATCGGGTTGAACCTCGGCGCCAACAAGGACAGCACGGACCGTGCCGCGGACTTCGCCAAGGTGCTGGCCCACTGCGGCGCGCATCTGGACTTTGCCACCGTCAACGTGTCGTCGCCCAACACCGAGAAGCTGCGCGACCTGCAGGGCAAGGCGGCGCTTTCGGCGCTGCTGGCAGGCGTGATCGAGACCCGCGAGGGCCTCAGCCGCCGGGTGCCGGTGTTCCTCAAGATCGCACCGGACCTGGACCGCGCAGGCATAGAAGACATCGCCGCCGTCGCCGTGGAAAGCGGCATCGATGCGGTGATTGCCACCAACACCACCCTGTCGCGCGACGGGCTGCGGAGCGTCCACAAAGGCGAGGCCGGCGGGTTGTCCGGCGCGCCGCTGTTCGAGAAATCCACCCGGGTGCTGGCGCAGCTGTCGGAGCTTCTGGACGGCAAAGTGCCGCTGGTCGGCGTCGGCGGCATCAGCACCGCGGAGCAGGCCTATGCCAAGATCTGCGCCGGTGCCTCTGCGGTGCAGTTCTACACCGCGATGGTTTACGGCGGGCTGTCGCTGGCCGGTGACATTGCCCGCGGGCTGGACGCGCTGCTCGCCCGGGACGGCTTTGAGAACGTCGCGCAAGCGGTTGGAAGCAAACGGAAGGATTGGCTGTGATCACCTATTGGCATAACCCGCGCTGCTCGAAATCCCGTGCTGGCCTGGCGCTGCTGGAAGAGCGCGGCGCTGAGGTTCAGCAGCGGCTGTATCTGCAGGACGCGCCCTCGCTCGAGGAAATCAAGGCGGTGCAGGCCGCGCTGGGTGTTTCTGCGGTGGAGATGATGCGCACGGGCGAGAAGGTCTTCAAGGAGCTGGGCCTGCGCAAGGACAGCGCCGAGGAAGATCTGCTGGCCGCAATGGCCGCGCATCCGATCCTGATCGAGCGCCCGATTGCGATCAAGGACGGCAAGGCGGTGATCGGCCGCCCGACTGAGGCGATTGAAGCGCTGCTGTAACCGTTTCCCGGCGCGGGAAACGGCCAAAAATCCTGCGAGGATTTTTTGGCGCGAAGCGCCCGTTTTCCGCGCCGGAAAACGGGCCGGAATTCCCGCAGAATTCCGGTGCGCTCAGGCACCTACCTGCGCTTCCAGGCGCGGGTAGCGCAGCCCCAGCGTCACACCGCGGGCCACGTTCAGCACCATCAGCGACGCCCACAGTCCGTGGTTGCCGAATAGCGGCACCAGCAGCAGCAGCGCCAGCACGTAGGCCGCCACCGCCTGCAGCATCGCCCGCCGCATGTCACGGGTCCAGGTGGCGCCGATGTAGATGCCGTCAAACATGTAGCTCGCCACGCTGAGCACCGGGGCCAGCACTACCCAGAGCAAATAGACGCGGCCTGCGTCGCGCACCTCGGGCGCCGTGGCCATCAGGTCGATCACCGCAGGGCCGGCAAGGGCAAATCCCGCCCCCAGAAGCAGAGCGCCACCGGTGCTCCATTGCGCGGCAATCACCGCGGCCCGGCGCAGCTGGGCGCGGGCCCGTGCGCCGACCGCACCGCCCACCAGGGCTTCGGCGGCAAAGGCAAAGCCGTCCAGCGCAAAAGCGGTGACCGACAGGAACTGCAGCAGGATCTGATTGGCGGCGAGGTTCACGTCACCGACGCCGGAGCTGATGAACAGAAAGGTGGTGAAAGACCCCGTCAGCAGCACCGAGCGCACCATGATGTCGCCGTTCACCTGCATCATCCGCTTGAGCCGCGCTGCGTCGAACACCCGTGCCCAGTCACGCCATTGCTCGCCCGCAAAGGCATCGCGGCACAGGTACAGCCCCAGCGCCAGCCCGGTCCATTCGGCAATCAGCGTGGCCAGGGCGACGCCCTCGACCCCCCAGCCGAGGCCCAGCACGAACCACAGGTCCAGCGCGATGTTCAGCCCGTTCATCCAGACCTGCAACAGGAACACACCGCGGGTACGCTCGACCGCGATCAACCAGCCGGTGACGGCATAGAGCGCAATGGTGGCAGGCGCGCCCCAGATCCGGATTTCCAGGTAATCGCGGGCGAGGGTTTCGACGTCGGCACTGGCAGGCGCCAGCGCGAAGGCGCCCCAGAACACCGCCGCTTGCGCGATGATGAACAGCGCCCCGGCAGCAAAGGCCAGGAGCAGCCCGCGCATCAGCAGGGCCCCGGTTTCGGCCCAGTCCCCTGCCCCGCGCGCCTGAGCGGCCAGCCCGGTGGTGCCCATGCGCAAAAAGCCGAAAATCCAGTAGACCGCCGCCAGGATTGCGGCACCGATGCCGACAGCGCCAATCGGTGCCGCCTCGCCCATCTGGCCGACCACGCCGGTGTCCACGGCTCCCAGAATCGGCACCGTGACATTCGACAGGACAATCGGCAACGCGATCCTGAGCACCCGTTTGTGGGTGATGTCCGACGCCGCGCTGGTCATGGGGTCAGTCCTTGCCGTTCGCGTCCTGCGGCATCAGAAAATGGCCGGTGGCCTGGGCAAACAGCTTGTCCTTATGGTCCTGCCAGGCCTCCACATGCACCGATGCATAGCGGCGGCCGGAGCGGTTCACCCGCGCCCGGGCGTAGGCGTCACGCGGCAGGCCGGAGCGCAAGTAATCAACGGTGAAGTCGATGGTCTTGGGCTGGCGCGGCAGGTTGCCCTTGGCCATCTCCGCCGGGTCCAGATCGCCGGATTCGATGCGCGGCCAGAGGAAGGACCAGTTCAAAGTGACCATCGACGTGATTTCCAGAAACGCCGCGGTCACGCCGCCGTGGATGGCCGGCAGGAAGGGGTTGCCGATCAGCTTGTCATCGAAGTTCAGCTGCGCCGTCAGCTCATCGCCGCGGCGGTCGAAGGTCACATTCAGGAAGCGGATGTACGGGACCGAGTCCACCAGCGCCGACAGGGCGGCATCGCGGCGCTGCTTGACCACCTGGATCGGTTCGGGACGGGGGCGGCTCAAAACTTCTTCTCCACGGTAAAGGCGCCTGCGGCGGTGGCGACGGGGCGGTCCTGATCCTCGTCCATCGCCACGGCGCGGACAAAGGCAACGGTGCGGGTGATGTGGTGGCAGGTGGCGCGGGTGGTGATTGCCTGGCCGGGTGTGGCGGGCCGCATGTAATCGATGCGCAGGTCGATGGTGGCGGTGCCGCCGGGGGCCGAAGGGTGGCTCATCACCGCTGCGCCGCAGCATGTATCCATCAGGGCCGAGACCGCGCCGCCGTGGATGACGCCGGTTGCCGGATCGCCAACCAGCTTCTCGTCATAGGCCATGCGGATCTCGGCGGTGCCGTCGCCGATCTCCGTCAGTTTCATCCCCAATTGCTTGGCATGGGGGATCGCTTCGATGAACTGGCGTGCGAGCTGGGTCTTGTCGGCCATGGGGCTGTCGCTTTGAAATCTCTGCCCTATCTTTGGCTGCGCCCCGGCGAAAGCGCAAGTGTGCCGCCACGGAGGTTGCACTGTTCGCTGCAAGTGCATAGGTTCCCGGCAAGGGAGACGACGGATGACCGACAACAGATTGTCATTCAAGGAAATGTGCGCAGAGTTCGACGTTACGCCGCGGACGCTGCGCTACTATGAATACATCGAATTGCTGCAGCCGGACCGCGAGGGCCGGTCGCGGTTTTACGGTGCGCGGGAACGCGCCCGGATGAAGCTGATCCTGCGCGGCCGCAAGTTCGGCTTTCAGCTGGAAGAGATCCGCCAGTGGCTGCTGATCTATGAAGAAGAGGGCAATGACGCCCAGAACCATGCCTTTATGGAAATGGCCGACCGCCAGCTGGTGGAGCTGGAAAAGCAGCGCGAGCAGATCAATGAGGCCATTGAAGAGCTGACTGCCCTGCGCGCCAGCACCAAGGCGCTGCTGAAGTAAGATAACCGGGTCCGGCCTGGCGCAAGCGCCAGCCGGGCCGCCGCCTGCCCGCGGGATGGTGCAGGCACCTCGTGCTGGTCACTCTGCTCCCGCCAAGCAACTCTCCTTTCCAAACATGCCACTGCGCCGCAAGTGCGCCAGCCCTTCCGGGCAGACGCTGTTGCGGTGGCTTCGGCTTGATTCCGGGCCGCTGGATTCGGCCCTCTCCGCCCGCCGCAAGCAGGCGCACGCGGTCGCGTTGTCCCCTCGCCAAATCGTAACGTTGCGTCACTTTACGTTCGTTTTGCGAACTATGGCCGCTCCCGAAAGTGACGCAACGTACAACTTACGTAAACGTAAAGTCAGTCTTGATTGAAAAGCGAACTACGCACAGCTTGGTCCTGCACCAAGCCGTAAGAGTGACGACGATGACCGAAGAAACCATGACCATCCGCGAGATGTGCGAGGCCTTTGACGTGACGCCCCGCACCCTGCGGTTCTACGAAGCCAAGGAACTGCTGTTCCCGATCCGTGACGGCCAGAAGCGGCTGTTCACCAAACGCGACCGCGCCCGGCTGAAGCTGATCCTGCGCGGCAAGCGGTTCGGGTTCAGCCTGGAGGAAATCCGCCAGCTGCTGGACCTGTACCATGTCGGCGACCAGCAGGTGACCCAGCTGACCAAGACATACGAGATTGCCAAGGAGCGGCTCAACGACATGGAGCGCCAGCGCGAGGAGCTGACCGAGGCGATCGAGGACCTGAAGGACCAGCTTGCCTGGGGCGAAAAGATGATCGCCTCGATGCGGGCTGAAAAGAAGGCTGCCGAATAGGCAGCCGCCCTGCCCCTTGTGCCGGCCTGCCCGGCGCCCACCCAAGTGCAACAAGCCCCCTGAAGAGGACCCTAATGCCTTCCTATACAGCCCCCGCCAAAGACGCCCAGTTTATTCTGCATGATGTCCTGAAGGTCTCTGGCCAGGATATTCCCGGGTACCACGAGCTGGAGCCGGAGTTCACCGGCGCCGTGCTGGAGGAAGCAGGCAAGATCGCCAGCGAAGTGCTGCACCCGCTGAACGTGGTGGGCGACACCGAGGGCTGCCGGCTGGAGAACGGCGTGGTCTACACGCCCAAGGGGTTCAAGGAAGCCTTCGAGCAGGTCAAGGAAGGCGGCTGGCCGGGCATCGACATGCCGGAAGAGTTCGGCGGCCAGAACATGCCCTATGTGATCGGCACCGCGGTGGGCGAGTTCTTCTCGGCTGCCAACCAGGCCTTCACCATGTACCAGGGCCTGACCCACGGCGCCGCCTCGGCGATCCTGGCGCATGGCACCGATGAGCAGAAGAACACCTATCTGCCCAAGATGGTCTCCTGTGAGTGGACCGGCACCATGAACCTGACCGAACCGCACTGCGGCACCGATCTGGGCCTGATGCGCACCAAGGCCGAACCGCAGGGCGACGGCAGCTTCCGCATCTCCGGGCAGAAGATCTTCATCTCCTCCGGCGATCACGACATGGCCGAGAACATCGTGCACCTGGTGCTGGCCAAGATCCCCGGCGGCCCCGAGGGCATCAAGGGTGTGTCGTTGTTCATCGTGCCCAAGTTCCTGGTGAACGAGGATGGCTCGCTGGGTGAGCGCAACGGCGTCTCGGTCGGCAAGATCGAG
Source organism: Leisingera coralii (assembly GCF_049056525.1). Classification (NCBI taxonomy): domain Bacteria; kingdom Pseudomonadati; phylum Pseudomonadota; class Alphaproteobacteria; order Rhodobacterales; family Roseobacteraceae; genus Leisingera; species Leisingera coralii. Next base: position 74,702 of record NZ_JBHUPT010000059.1, read on the forward strand.
GAGAAGATGGGCATCCACGGCAACTCCACCTGCGTGATGAACTACGACGGCGCCGTGGGCTGGCTGCTGGGAGAAGAGCACAAGGGCATGCGCGCCATGTTCACCATGATGAACGAGGCGCGGCTGGGCGTGGGCATGCAAGGCCTGGCGCAGGCCGAGGCCGCCTATCAGAACGCGCTGGAATACGCCAAGGACCGGCTGCAGGGCCGCGACGTGACCGGCGCCAAGAACCCGGATGGCCCGGCAGACCCGCTGATCGTGCACCCGGACATCCGCCGCTCGCTGATGGACCAGAAAAGCTTTGCCGAGGGCGGGCGTGCCTTCCTGCTGTGGGGCGCCACCCTGATCGACCAGGCACACCGCGCACGCGACAAGGATGCCGACGGGCTGATCTCTTTGATGACCCCGGTGATCAAGGGCTTCCTGACCGATCAAGGCTACGACATGACCGTGCAGGCGCAGCAGGTCTATGGCGGCCACGGCTACATCGAGGAATGGGGCATGTCGCAATACACCCGCGACGCCCGCATTGCGATGATCTACGAAGGCGCCAACGGCGTGCAGGCGCTGGACCTGGTGGGCCGCAAGCTGGGGCAGCACGGCGGCAAATACGTCCTTGCCTTCTTTGATATGGTCAAAACCTTCTGCCAGGAAAACAAAGATATTTCAGAGGCTTTCACAAAGGACTTCATCAAACCGCTGCAGGCGGCGTCCAAGGATCTGCAGGCGGCCGGCATGTTCTTCATGCAAAACGGCATGAAGAACCCGAACCATGCGCTGGCGGGCTCCTATGACTTCATGCATCTGTTCGGCCAGGTCTGCCTGGGCCTGATGTGGGCCAAGATGGGCAAGGCGGCGCAGGAAGCGCTTGACGCCGGGGCCGATGACGCGGCGTTCTATGAGACGAAGCTCGCAACCGGCCGGTACTATATGGCACGTCGGCTGCCCGCCACCAAGCTGCACCTGGCCCGCATCGAAAGCGGCGCGGACACGGTGATGGCGCTGGACGCGGACGCCTTCTGATGCCTTTCCGGGCGCCCTCACCGGGGCGCCCGCCCAAGCCCCGGCCGGTGCCTTGACATGCAAAGGACCGAACAATGCCGAAACGTTTCCGCCTGACCCGCCGCTTCCCCGTCGCGATGACCGAGGACGGCTACCGCAGACTGAAGAAGTTTGCCCAGGAGGCCGGGCTGGATGAGGGGGAAGCGCTGTCATTCCTGTTCGAGCATTTCGACAGCGTGACGGACCATGAGAACCTGACCCACCGGCTGCGGCTGTTCAACGCCGAGCTGGAGGCGCGCAAAAGATAGGCCGCACGCGGCCAAAGGGAGAGAGATGACCAGCACGCAGTCCGCATGGATGACCGAAGAGCACCAGATGCTTGCCGAGATGACCGCCCAGTTCATCACCAATGAATGGGCGCCCAAGTTCGAGGCCTGGCGCAAGCAGGGCATGATGGACCGGGAGACCTGGCAGCAGGCTGGCGAACTGGGCCTGCTGTGCCCTTCGGTCCCCGAGGCATACGGCGGTGCGGGCGGCGATTTCGGCCATGAGGCGGTGATCCTGATGGAAGGCAGCCGCGCCAATCTGGCCAGCTGGGGCCACGGCATCCACTCCGGCATCGTCGCCCATTACATCCTCGCCTATGGCACCGAGGAGCAGAAACAGCGCTGGCTGCCGAAGATGGTGACCGGCGAGCTGGTCGGCGCGCTGGCAATGACCGAGCCCTCCACCGGCTCCGACGTGCAGGCGATCAAGACCAAGGCGGTGAAGGACGGAAACGCCTACCGGCTGACCGGCCAGAAGACCTTCATCACCAATGGCCAGCACGCCAACCTGATCCTGGTGGCCGCCAAGACCGATCCGGCGGCGGGTGCCAAGGGCGTGTCGCTGGTGGCGGTGGAAACCGACGGCGCCGCGGGCTTCAGCCGCGGCCGCAACCTCGACAAGATCGGCTGCCACGCGGCGGACACCTCGGAGCTGTTCTTCAGCGATGTGGAGATCCCGCCGGAGAACATCCTGGGTGGTGCCGAAGGCCAGGGCTTCTATCAGATGATGCAGCAGCTGCCGCAGGAGCGGCTGATCATCGCCTGCGGTGCGGTCGGCGCGATGGAAGGCGCGGTGGAGCGCACCGTCGCCTACTGCAAGGAGCGCGAAGCCTTTGGCGGACCGCTGACCCAGTTCCAGAATACCCGCTTCAAGCTGGCCGAATGCCTGACCAAGACCAAGGTAGCGCGTGCCTTCCTCGATGAGTGCATCGCCGAGCACCTGGAGGGCAAGCTCACCGTCGAAAAAGCGGCGATGGCGAAATACTGGATCACCGACACCCAGGGCGAGGTGCTGGACGAATGCCTGCAGCTGCACGGCGGCTATGGCTACATGCAGGAATACGCGGTGGGCGAGATGTGGGCCGACGCCCGGGTGCAGCGGATCTATGGCGGCACCAATGAAATCATGAAGGAGCTGATTGCGCGGTCGCTGTAGCCGCAGGAGCCGCGGCGGTACCGCAGGAGGCAGCTGATGGAATTTGAGTATTTGGACAAAGAAGAAGCTCAAGGTCCACCCTGCCCCCGGTCCCGGCGGCGCCAGGCCGGAAAGCAGGGCTTCTCCTTTGGCGGTCATCGGCTCTCCAGCCTGTACCGCAGGACGAGTGCAACGGAACATGGTTAAGGAAGAATGAATCCGCCCCTTCTTCTTTGCCAAAAATACTCCACGGGGGTGCGGGGGTGTGAAACCCCCGCTCCGCCAGCAGACACAGGGAGCAACACATGACAATCAAACTGCATTGCTTCGGCGAAAGCGGCCACTCCTACAAGGCAGCACTGGCGCTGGAACTGTCGGGCCTGGCCTGGGAGCCGGTGTTTGTCGATTTCTTCAGCGGCGCGCACCGCACCGACGATTACCGCGGCCTCAACGTGATGGCCGAGGCGCCGGTGCTGGTGGATGGCGATGTGCGCCTGTCGCAGTCCGGCGTGATCCAGCAGTACATCAGCGACAAGACCGGCAAGTTCGCAGGCCGCCCGGAAGACAAATACGAGGTCCTGCGCTGGATCCTGTGGGACAACCACAAACTGTCCAGCCAGATCGGCATGACCCGCTTCCTGATGAATTTCATCCCCGAGGACAAGCGCCCGCAGGAGGTGATTGCCTTCATGCAGGGCCGCCTTAAGGCCGCCTTCACCACCCTGAACACCCATCTGGAGGGCCGCGAGTGGATCGTCGGCGATGGCCTCACCAACGCTGATCTGACCTGCTGCGGCTACCTGTTTTACCCGGAGCCCTTTGGCTTCGACCGGGCCGATTGGCCCCATATCGACGCCTGGCTGGACCGCATCAGCGCCCTGCCCGGCTGGAAACATCCCTATGACTTGATGCCCGGCAACCCGTCGGACCGGGCCTGAGGAGAGCACGATGACAGACGCATATATCTATGACGCGCTGCGCACCCCGCGCGGCAAGGGACGCAAGGACGGCTCCTTGCATGAGGTGACCTCGGTCCGCCTTTCCGCCCTGACGCTGAATGCGATCAAGGAGCGCAACAACCTGGACGGCCATGCGGTCGAGGATGTGATCTGGGGCAACGTGACCCAGGTGATGGAACAGGGCGGCTGCCTGGCGCGCTCGGCCGTGCTGGCATCCGACCTGGATGAGCGCATTCCGGGCCTCGCCATCAACCGCTTCTGCGCCTCCGGCATGGAGGCGGTGAACCTGGCCGCGAACCAGGTGAAGGGCGGCGCCGGTGATGGCTATATCGCGGGCGGTGTGGAGATGATGGGCCGGGTTGCCATGGGCTCGGACGGGGCTGCAATTGCGGTGGACCCGAGCCTGGCGATGGAGACCTATTTCGTGCCGCAGGGTATTTCGGCCGATATCATCGCCACCGAATACGGCTTTACCCGCGACCAGGCGGACGCTTTGGCGATGGAGAGCCAGCGCCGTGCCGCCAAGGCCTGGGAAGAGAAGCGCTTCGAAAAATCCGTCATCACCGTCACCGACCAGAACGGCCTGCCGATCCTGAGCCATGACGAATACATGCGCCCCGGCACCGACATGCAGGCGCTGGGATCGCTGAACCCGGCCTTCCAGATGATGGGCGAGCAGATGCCGGGCTTCGACAAGGTGGCGATGCTGAAATACCCGCATCTGGAGCGCATCAACCATATCCACCACGCGGGCAACTCCTCCGGCATCGTGGACGGTGCAGCGGCGCTGCTGATCGGCAACAAGGAATTTGGCGAGAAGCACGGCCTGAAGCCGCGCGCGCGGATCAAGGCGACCGCCAAGATCGGCACCGATCCCACCATCATGCTGACCGGCCCGGTGCCGGTGACCGAGAAGATCCTGGCCGACAACGGCATGAAGATCGGCGACATCGACCTGTTTGAGGTGAACGAGGCCTTCGCTTCGGTCGTGCTGCGCTTCCAGCAGGCATTTGACGTCGATCCGGAGCTGGTCAACGTCAACGGCGGCTCCATCGCCATGGGCCACCCGCTGGGCGCCACCGGCGCGATTATCATCGGCACCCTGCTGGATGAGCTGGAGCGGCAGGACAAGGAATGCGGTCTCGCCACCCTGTGCATTGCATCCGGCATGGGTGCAGCCACCATCATCGAGCGGGTCTGATGCCGAAGCTGGACCTTTCCCGGCTCCCCTGGCGGACCGGCTCGGGCTATCCCGGCAAGCTGGCCGCCGAGGTTGGCGCGCGCAGCGTACAGCCGCTGGGCGATCCCGGCGGGCTCAGCCAGTTCGGCGTCAACATCGTGCGGCTGGAGCCGGGCGCGATGTCGTCCCTGCGCCACTACCACATGGAACAGGACGAGTTCGTGATGGTGACCGAGGGCACCTGCACCCTGATCGACGATCAGGGCGCGCACGAGATGATGCCCGGCGACTGCGCCGCCTTCCCGGCGGGGGAGGAGAACGGCCACCACCTGGTGAACCGCTCGGACCGGCCTGCCGCCTTTCTGGTGGTGGGCACCCGCACCCCGACCGAGACCGGCTATTACAGCGATTTGGACATGATGGTGAAATTTGCCGAAGGGCAGTTCACCTTCACCCGTAAGGACGGCAGCCCGCTGACGGCTGACCAGACTGGAGAAGATACATGAGCGATTTCAAATACGACGTGGACGCGGACGGCGTCGCAATCATCACCTGGGACGCCGAAGGCAAGAGCATGAACGTCCTCACCCGCGAGGCATTCGGCCTGGTGGAGGAATACGTGGACCGTGCGCTGGAAGACGAGAACGTGAAGGGCATCGTCATCACCAGCGGCAAGAAGGACTTTGCCGGCGGCATGGACCTGAACGTGCTGGCGACGATCCGCGAGGAATCCGGTGACAACCCAGCGCAAGGCCTGTTCGACTTTACCATGGGCGGCCACCGCATCCTGCGCAAGCTGGAGCTGGCGGGCATGGACCCCAAGACCAAGAAGGGCGGCAAGCCGGTGGCCTGCGCCATCAACGGCACCTGCGCCGGCATCGGCACCGAGATTGCGCTGGCTTGCCATCACCGGGTGATGACCAGTAACCCGAAGGCCAAGATCGGCCTGCCGGAAATCATGATCGGCATCTTCCCCGGCGGCGGTGGCACCACGCGCTACTCCCGCATGGTGGGTGCGATGGCGGCGGCCCCGGTCCTGCTGGAAGGCAAGATGATGGACCCGAAGAAGGCCAAGGGCGCGCAGCTGATCGACGCCGTGGCCGAGGATCCGCTGGCCGCTGCTAAGGAATGGGTCCTGAACGCCAAGGACGCCGACCTGGTCAAGCCCTGGGACGCCAAGGGCTACAAGATGCCGGGCGGCGCGCCGTATCATCCGGCGGGCTTCATGACCTTTGTCGGTGCTTCAGCGATGGTGAATGGCAAGACGCAAGGCGCCTTCCCGGCGGCCAAGGCGCTGCTTAGCTCGATCTATGAAGGCGCGCTGGTCGATTTCGACACCGCGCTGAAGATCGAGGCGCGCTGGTTCACCCATGTGCTGATGAACCCGTCGTCCTCTGCCATGATCCGCAGCCTGTTCCTGAACAAGCAGGCGCTGGAGAAAGGCGCGGTGCGGCCCGCAGGTGTGCCGGACCAGTCGGTCAAGAAGGTCGGCGTGCTGGGGGCCGGCATGATGGGCGCGGGCATCGCGCTGGTCTCCGCCCAGGCGGGCATGGAAGTGGTTCTGATCGACCGCGATCAGGACGCCGCCGACAAGGGCAAGGCCTATTCCGCCGCCTACATGGATAAGGGCATCAAGCGCGGCAAGGCCACCGAAGAGAAGAAGGAAGCACTGCTGGCGCAGATCACCGCGACCGCGGATCTGGAGGCGCTGAAGGGCTGCGACCTGATCATCGAAGCGGTGTTCGAAGACCCGGGCGTGAAGGCCGAGATGACCCAAAAGGTCGAGGCGATCATCCCCGAGGACTGCATCTTCGCCTCCAACACCTCTACCCTGCCGATCACCGAACTGGCCAAGGCGTCCGGGCGTCCGGATCAGTTCATCGGCATCCACTTCTTCTCGCCGGTTGAGAAGATGTTCCTGGTGGAGATCATCAAGGGCAAGGAAACCGGCGACCGCGCGGTGGCCAAGGCGCTGGACTACGTGCGCCAGATCCGCAAGACGCCGATCGTGGTCAACGACGCGCGCTTCTTCTACGCCAACCGCTGCATCATTCCCTACATCAACGAAGGCATGCGGATGATCACCGAGGGCGTCAGCCCGGTGCTGATCGACAACGCAGCGCGGCAGCTGGGCTTCCCGGTGGGGCCGGTGCAGCTGACTGACGAGACCTCGATTGATCTCGGCGCCAAGATCGCGCGGGCGACCAAGGCGGCGATGGGCGATGCCTATCCGGAAAGCCCGGCGGACGATCTGATCTTCTGGATGGAAGAACAGGGCCGTCTGGGGCGCAAGTCGAACGCGGGCTTCTTCGAGTATGACGACAAGGGCAAGCGCGTCGAGTACTGGAAGGGCCTGCAGGAGAAGTTTCCGCTTGCCGCCGAGCAGCCCGATCTGATCGAAGTACAGGAACGGCTGATGTTCGCACAGGTGCTGGAAGCGGTACGGGCGCTGGAGGAAGGCGTGCTGATGGACATCCGCGAGGGCGACGTTGGCGCGATCCTGGCCTGGGGCTTTGCGCCGTGGTCGGGCGGCCCGCTCAGCTGGCTGGACATCCTCGGCACGCCTTATGCGGCGGAACGCTGCGACAGCCTGGCGGAGAAATTCGGCGAGCGCTTCACCTGCCCGGCGCTGCTGCGCGAGATGGCGGAGAAGGGCCAGAGCTTCTACACCCGCTTTGCCCCGGAAAAATCCGCGGCGGCCTAAAGGCACCTCACAAAGCAAAACGGCCAGGGCATGCCCTGGCCGTTTTCATTCCTAGTGCAGATTCTGCGGCTCAGCTCAGCGGCGGCTGATACTCTTCCCCGGACACGCCGGTGCCGGGAGCAGCCCACTGCTCTTCCTCGGCCATCATCGACAGCACCAGCCCGCGCGCCTCTTCCGGCGGCAGCACCCGGTAGGCGCTTTCCTCCTGGAAAACACGGCCGCACATCAGATTGCGCGGGGCGGCGGAAAAGCCCAGCATGCCGGCCTCCAGGTAAATCACCTGGTCCTGGGCAAAGCGCGGCGTGACCAGATCCAGCTGCGCCCCCGGATGCATCCGGCGGATACCGCGGTAGCCTTCCAGCGCGCAGGCCGGCACCACCGCAAAGGGGTCGCCCTGGGCGTCCTCCACCAGCTCGCTCTCCAGCAGCACGCCCTGGTCCGGCATCAGCCACAGGGGCACCCGGTTCATCAGGGCATCACGCGGCACCAAAAGCGGGCAGCGGGCCGGTTCCAGCTCACCCTCGCCCGGCAGGATGGTTTCGCGGTGCAGCTCCACAATTGTCTGCATGCCGTGATCGAAGGTCAGCACCTTGTCGCCCGCTGTCAGCGCCTCCACCGGGCGCCAGCCCAGGTTGGAGGCCACATGGGTGCCCGCCAGGAAGCCGCCCTGGCCGGCGGGGATCAGGGGAAATCCGCTGTTCATGGCCCGTCCCATCGGGACCTGCGAGCGTTTCAAGAGCCAATCCAGCATCCGCGTTCCTTTCCTGCGGCCCAGGCAAGGCGCCCTTTGGCCGATCCGGTCTTTTCCTTCTTTCCTTGCCGCTTACGGGCCGGAATTGAGGCAGAAACCGGTCAATGTTCACGTTTTCGCGCCAATCAGCCTTCCCGGTGCCGGTTTAAGCCCCGGACTGGCACTCTCAGCGCTGCATCACGTCACTTGGATAGGAGGGAATCGTTAAAAGAGTATTCAAATTGCGCGATATCCTGCGCACAGGCTGTGGCAATCGCCTCAGCCGCGGCATCGTCGTAATAGAGCCGCCAATCGCGCTGCCGGCCGCTCTCGTTGACGCGCGGCAGGTTTAGCGCAAAGCCGAGATGATCAAACAGCGGCTGCGCGTCGGATTGAAAATGCTCCAGCCGGATATAGAGACGGCACTGCTCTGTGCCGTCGGCATGGCGCATGTAGGAGGACGCCGGGCTGCCGCGGAAGGCGCTGATGATGTCAGGATGCTGCACAAAGGCGCGGAACTCCAGGTTTTGCGCCAGGCCGATCGCCGGATGATCGAAGGCCTGCTCCCGCAGCCAGTGATAATAGCTCACCGCCCGGTCCCAGGGGTTGCGCACCATGGTGAAGGCAAACAGGCCCCGCAAGGCGTCCTCCGGCACCAGCCCCTCGATATCGGACAGGGTGGAGTGCTTCCACAGGCGGCCGCGGGCCTGCGCGTCCTTCAGGCGGCGGCGGCGCTTCACCGCCTTGGGGGTGTCGCCCAGCATCATGTCATCCGCCATGGCACGCGCCTCCAGCGCCAGCGCCAGCGCGGTGCCGCCGGTCTTGGGGATATGGATAAAAACGTACCGGCGGCCTTGGGACAGGATCATGAGCCGACCCTAGGGTATTGATCCGCACATGGAAATGCCGGAGTTACGCCCGCTGCAGTGCGCGCCTCAGCTCCTTTCACCTTTGCGCAAATACTCCGGGGTGAATTGGCCCCAAAGGGCCAAGAGGGGCAGCGCCCCTGCCCGTCTACCGTGAGCGCAGCGCGATGGTGGCGCCGGCTGCAATGATCAGAGCGATCCCCAGCATCTGCCACCCGTTCAGCGCCTGTCCCCAATAGGCCCAAGCAACCCCCGGCCCGACGATCATCACCGAGTATTCGAAGACGGCGACATAAGATGCCTCGCCCAGCTGGTAGGCCTTGGTGATCAGGAACACCCCGCCCACCGCCGCGCAGCCCTGCAGCAGGATCAGGTGCGAGATCTCCCACAGCGGCCAGACCCAGCCGCGGGTGACAAAGCCGTCGGCGCCCGTAGGCACGTCCTGCGGCCAGATCTCCAGCCCGGCCAGCAGCATGGCCCCCAAGGCCCCCTGCACCAGCAGGTAGATGAACAGCATCGAAACCGTGCTTTCGCCCTGGCAGTAAAGGCCGGTCGCCAGCGAGCCGAGCGCATAGAACAGCCCGCCCGCCACCGGTACCAGGATCAGCCAGTTAAAGGCCGCAGGGTCCGGCTGCAGCACCATCAGCACACCGGCAAAACCGCCGAGAACCGCCGCAACCCGGATCCAGCCGATCCGCATCCTGAGGAACAGGACGGAGATCACCACGATCAGGATCGGCGAGGTGAACAGCCCCGCAAGCGCCTGGGCAATCGGCATCAGCGCCACGGCGGAGAAGTAGAACACCATAGAGACAGCCACCAGAACCGCCCGCAGCAGCACCGCCCCGAAGTTGCGCGGTGCCAGCCCGCCAAGCCCGGACCGCGCCATCAGCCACAGGAACGGCAGCGCGACAAAAGTGCGCAGCAGGTAGAATTGGCCGAGCCCGATGGTCTCGGCCAACAGCGGCACTGCGTTGTCCGTAATGCCGATAATCAGCATCGCGGCCAGCATGGATTGCGCGGCGGCAGCCTGACTGCCGCTGACGGGTGAAAGGGTTGCTGATTGTTTCATGCTCTTCCCATTGCCCGCAACTTTCCGCAATATCTGTTCTCTAAACGACACCAAAGTGATTCAGGGGAGGAAACTGATGGGGTGGATGGCGGATGAAACCGGTCTGGAAAAGACCGCCGCGAATTATGTGCCGCTGACGCCGCTGTCGCATCTGCAGCGGGCGGCGCAGGTATTCCCGGACCATCTGGCCGTGGTTTATGGCAAGCACCGCAAGACCTATGCCGAATACCACGAGCGCTGCACCCGCCTCGCCTCGGGCCTGGCCAAGCTGGGGGTGAAGCCCGGCGATGTGGTGGCTACCTTGCTGCCGAACATTCCGGCCCAGGCAGAGGCGCATTTCGGCGTGCCGGCCTGCGGCGCGGTGCTGAACACCATCAACACCCGGCTGGATGTGGGCACGGTGTCCTACATCTTTGATCACGGCGAGGCCAAGGTGGTGCTGGTCGACCCGCAATTCCTGGAGCTGGCCGAGGCCGCGGTGGAAGAGATGGAAGGCCCCGCCCCGGTGCTGATCGAAGTGGCGGATGACCAGGCCAGCTGGCACGCCACCGGCAGGCACACGGAATACGAGGCATTGCTGGCCAGCGGCGATCCTGAGTTCGACTGGATCATGCCAGAGGATGAATGGGAAAGCCTGGCGCTGAACTATACCTCCGGCACCACCGGGCGGCCGAAGGGCGTGGTTTATCATCACCGCGGCGCCTACCTGATGACCATGGGCACGGTGGTGTCCTGGCGGATGGTGCTGCACCCGGTCTATCTGACCATCGTGCCGCTGTTCCACTGCAACGGCTGGAACCACACCTGGATGATGCCGCTGGTCGGCGGCACCGTGGTCTGCTGCCGCGACATTTCGGCACAGAACATCTATAACGCCATTCATTACGAGGGCGTCACCCATTTCGGCGGCGCGCCGATCGTGCTGAACATGCTGGTCAACGCGCTGGACGAAGAGCGCCGCACCTTCGAGCACACGGTGGAAGTCTTCACCGCAGGCGCCCCGCCTGCCCCGGCGACGCTGTCGAAGATCGAGAACCTCGGCTTCAACATCACCCATGTCTACGGGCTGACCGAGACCTTCGGCCATGTCACCGAATGCTACTGGAAGGCGGGTGAATGGGACGGGCTGGACAAGGCGGGCATTGCCGCCAGGAAATCCCGCCAGGGCGTCGCGATGCCGATGCTGGAGCCGGTGGTGGTGCGCGACAGCGAGCACAATGTGCTGCCGATGGACGGCCAGAGCCAGGGCGAGATCGCGCTCCGCGGCAATGTGGTGATGAAGGGCTATCTGAAGAACCCGGAGGCCACCGCCGAGGCCTTCAAGGGCGGCTATTTCAACTCCGGCGACCTGGCGGTGCAGCACCCGGATGGCTACATCCAGATCGCCGACCGGGCCAAGGACATCATCATCTCGGGCGGCGAAAACATCTCATCCGTCGAGGTCGAGGGCGTGCTGATGGCGCACCCGGATGTGCTGCTGGCCGCCGTTGCGGCGATGCCGGATGAGAAGTGGGGCGAGGTGCCTTGCGCCTTTGTCGAGCTGAAGCCCGGCTCCAGCACCGACGAGGCGGCGCTGATCGCCTTCACACGCGAGACTCTGGCGGGCTTCAAGGCGCCCAAGAAAGTGGTGTTCCAGGAGCTGCCCAAGACCTCCACCGGCAAGATCCAGAAGTTCGAACTGAGAAAAATCGCCAAGTCTCTGTAAGATTTCACGGCGAAACGGCATCCGGGGCGGCAAAGCAAATTGCCGCCCCTGTTTTATGTGATTATTCTGGCGGCAATGATAATCACGGGGGCCGGGCTGGCTGCATGACGGCATTGAAGGAATTCGAGCGGCTGGAGGCTGCGGGCTTGTGGCGCGCAGATCCGGAGGCGCAGCGGCGGGATGTGATCATCTCGCTGGGCGATGCGACGCTGACCATTGCCAGCATGAACGACCGCCCCCTGGCGCATTGGTCGCTGGCCGCGGTGGAGCGCGCCAATCCCGGCTTGTTCCCGGCCCTGTTCCACCCCGACGGCGACCCCGGCGAGACGCTGGAAATTGCCGAGGACGAGACCGCCATGCTGGAGGCGATTGCCCGGGTGCAAAACGCCATCGGCCGCTCCCGCGCGCATCCCGGGCGGCTGCGGGCGGTTACTGTGCTGGGCACACTGGCGCTGGTTCTGGCACTGCTGGTGCTGTGGCTGCCGGGGGCGGTCACCCGCCATGCGGTCAGCGTGGTTCCGGAGATCAAGCGCAAGGCCATCGGCCAGGCGCTGCTGGGGCGGATCGAGCGGGTTTCCGGCCCGGCCTGCGCCACCCCCGAAGCCGCGCCGATACTGAAGAACCTGGCGCAGCGCACCGGGGTGCGGCAGCTGGCCATTCTGCGCTCTGGCATTCCCGGCAGCCTGCATCTGCCCGGCGGCATCGTGCTGCTGAACCGCTCCTTCGTGGAAGATTTCGAGGATCCGGCGGTGGCGGCCGGGGCGATCCTGGCCGAACGCGCCCGCGCTGAAGCCAGCGATCCCATGTATGAGCTGCTGGAGGCAGGCGGTGTCCTGGCCACGTTCAAATTGCTGACCACCGGCGACCTGGACCGGTCCACGCTGGATGCCTACTCCGAGGCCACCCTGGCCAGCCCGCGGCCCGCAGTGCCGGACCAGGTGCTGCTGGCGGAGTTTGCCCGTGCGGCCCTGCCCTCCTCGCCCTATGCCTATGCGCTGGACATCACCGGCGAGACGGTGCTGGGGCTGATCGAAGCCGACCCGATGGCCGGGCGCGAGCTGGAGCCTGTGCTGAACGACCGCGACTGGGTGCAGCTGCAAAACATCTGCGGCTGACCCAGGTTTCCGCCCTCCGGCCTGCCCGGGAAGACCTGCCAATCGCCTGACGGCGCCGGATCTGCTATGATCGGCCGTATCTGGGCAGATGCACGTTCAGGGGGGATTGCGCCATGACGGAGAATGCATCCAGTTTCACGGGGGATATTCCAAGCCATTATGACAGGGGCCTGGGACCGGTCATCTTTCACGACTATGCGAATGATCTGGCGGACCGGTGCCGCAGCCACGCTCCGCAAAACGTCCTGGAGCTTGCCGCGGGAACCGGGATTGTCTCGCAGCGGCTGAGGAACAGGCTGCCGCCGGAATGCAAGCTGACTGTCACGGACCTGAACGAACCGATGCTGGCGCTGGCGCAGGCGAAACTGTCCGGTGCCGGCAATGTCGCCTTTCAAGCCGCCGATGCGATGGAGCTTCCGTTTGACGACGGCAGCTTTGACCTGATTGCCTGCCAGTTCGGGGTGATGTTCTTTCCGGACAAGGCGTCGGCCTTCCGGGAGGCCGCGCGGGTGCTGAGACCCGGCGGGCACTATGTCTTCAACGTCTGGGCGCCAATGGCGCAGAACCCGTTTGCGGAAATTGCCGACGCCGAAGCCGCGCGGTTTTTCCCGGAGGATCCGCCGGGGTTCTACAAGGTTCCGTTCCACTACGGCGATCCCGCGGCCGTGACCGCAGATCTGAACGGTGAGGACTGGGCGGATGTCAGCCATGACAATGTCAGGCTGGAGAAACCCATCGGTGATGCGGAAAGATTTGCCGAGGCGCTGGTCTATGGCAATCCGATGATCGACGAAATCCGCAGCCGGGGCGGCGTTGACCCCGATGAAGTCGCCAGCGCCATCCTGGACGCCTTGCGCGGCCGGTTCGGGCCGCCGCCGCTGCGGATGCCCCTTGCCGCTGTGATCTTTACCTGCCGGCGGCAGTAGCGCCTGGCTGCCGACTTTCACCGGCACATGTCAGACAAGGAACGGCAAAAAGCCGGGCAGAGACCCGGCCTTAGCACTTGCCTGTTCCGAGGATGCTACTTGCTGAGCCGGGCGCCGCTGAAACCTGCGCGCTGCACCTTGACCAGGGCGGCCGCAGCCTGGCCGCTGTCGCGGTACGGTCCGGCCAGAACCACCTTGTAAGGCTGGCCCTTGCGGCTGACGGTGCCAAGCCGCACCGGCAGGCCGGAGCCTGCCAGCTTGCGGGCGGCGGCGCGGGCCTGATCCGCGTCTGCATAGGTGGCGGCCCGGACATAGCGCTGTGCCGTAACGGCTTGCTTGGGCGCGGCCGCGCCGGGTGCCGAGCGGGTGGAAATGCGCAGCTCGGATGCCCCGGCCTCAGCCGGGCTGCGGCGGGCCTCGCGCGGCAGCCTCACCGTGGGACGGTCCAGCGGCAGCTGCACCAGCCGGCGCGGCACGCCATCGCCCCAGATCTGCGCCATCTGCGCGTCCCCCTCAGGCGTGCGGACGCCGCGCATCGGGTTCAGGCGGTTGTCCGCGCGCTCCACCATCAGATAGCCGGCAGGGGTCTTGGCAAAGCCGGTCACCACCGCAGGCCGCACCGTGCGCACCGCCCGCTGCGGGTTCAGGCGCCCGTCGGTCCACACGGTCCGGTAGCCCTTTGGCACCGTGAAACTGTTGCTGAGGCGGCGGTCCTGATGGATGTGCGCCTGCACGACCCGGGTGTTGGGCGTCAGCCGCAGGGAGGATTGCGGGCCGACATAGGTAACAGGCGGAGCCGTCTGCGGGCCGCAGCGCACCCCGGTGGAGTTCGTGTACTTCCGGCTGGTTTCCGAGATGCCTGCACAGGGGTTGCCGTCTGCGGGTTTTGGCGCGGCAGCGGCCGGCGCCGGTGCGGATTCCGGGGCCGTGCGCACCACCTTCTTGGCAGCGGGCTTGGGCGCCGGTGCCGCCGCGGGGGCCGGCCGGGCGGTGGCGGCCTGCGGCGTGCGGCGCGGCTTGGCGGTGGTCACCACCTTGGGCGGCGGGCTGGCCGCCGCCGGCTTGGCAGCGGCAGGTGCCGGTTTCGCTGATGCCGGCTTGTCTGCCGCTGCCTGCGCGGGCTGCTGGCTCGGCTCCAGCGTGATCAGCTCCGGGGCCGCGGCGCGCGGCTGCTGCCGGGTGGTACCGGCAATCCTGGTCGGCTGGTAGCCGCAAACCTGCTTGCGCGAGCGGGTTACCCGCGGCACCCAGGTCACGTTGCCATCAATGCCTGCCCGGATGTAGACGCAGCCGCGGCTGTCGACAAACTGCCGCCCCTTGTAAGAGGCCGGCGGATACTCGGCTGGCGGGCTTGAGGGGCGCAGGGTTTGTGCCTGTATACCTGCTGCGCCTGTAGCCCCCGTGATGATGGCGAGTGCAATAATTCTAGTTATTTTCATTCCTGCGCCCCACAAAATATGGCTGCAGGATGCCCGACTCCGGCCTGTGAGTAAAGATTCTGCGGCAACAATAAGGCCGCAACCCGGCAATTTTTGCGCCAATTGGAGCTAATTCACACCGGTTCCGGGATCTCCCGGAGAGCTGCCAAGGCGCGCGGAAGCGCCTTGGCAGGGCAAGGGTCACTTGGTGCCGAACATCCGGTCGCCGGCATCGCCCAAGCCCGGCAGGATATACCCCTTGGCGTTGATCTCGCGGTCCACCGAAGCGGTGACGATCGGCACGTCCGGGTGCGCCTCTTTCATCCGGGCAACCCCTTCGGGCGACGCCAGCAGGCACAGGAAGCGGATGTTGTTGGCGCCGGCCTTTTTCAGCAGATCGACGGCAGCGGCCGAACTGTTTCCGGTGGCCAGCATCGGGTCCACCGCGATCACCAGCCGGTCCTTCAGGCCCTCGGGCGCCTTGAAGTAATACTGCACCGGCTCCAAGGTCTCCTCGTCGCGGTAGAGGCCGACAAAACCGACGCGGGCCGAGGGGATCAGCTCCAGCACGCCGTCGAGCATGCCGTTGCCCGCGCGCAGGATCGACACCAGCGCCAGCTTCTTTCCGGCCAGGATCGGCGCCTCCATTTCCTCCATCGGGGTTTCGATGTTGGTGGTGGTCAGCGGCATTTCGCGGGTGATTTCATAGGCCAGCAGCTGGGTGATTTCCCGCAGCAGGCGGCGGAAGCCCGCAGTGGACGTGCCCTTGTCCCGCATCAGGGTCAGCTTGTGCTGCACAAGCGGGTGATCAACAACGGTCAGGTGGTCGGTCATGGGGCACTCCTCAGATTTGATTGCAGCGCTTTTACGGGCTTGGCCGCGGCAGGCAAGCGGGTTTTGACCATAAGGTCAAAGAAAACTCTTGCCCGAACCTTGAGCCGGGACGTTCAGATGGGCCGCGACGGAGGCGCCCACATCTGCGAATTTGACCTGCCCGATGGGGCCCGCGTCAAGCCCTGCAATCAGAACCGGCACCTGTTCGCGGGTGTGGTCAGTGCCGGGCCAGCTGGGATCATTGCCGTGATCGGCGGTCAGCAGCAGCATGTCGCCCTTGCGCAGCATGGGCAGCAGGCGGCCGATTTCACCATCGAACCACTCCAGCGCCCGGGCATAGCCGGAGATATCGCGGGTGTGGCCGTACATACTGTCGAACTCGACGAAGTTGGCGAATGTCAGGCTGCCGTCCCCTGCCGTTTCCACCGCCTCAAACAGATGCTGCATCAGCTGGGCATCCGCGCCCTTCTTCAAGGTATCGATGCCGGACATGGAGAAGATGTCGCCGATCTTGCCGATGGCATGAACCTTACCGCCCGCCTCCTGCACCCAGTTGGTCAGCACCGGCGCGGGCGGGGCGATGGCATAGTCGCGGCGGTTGGTGGTGCGGGTGAAGCCCTCTTCTGCCGAGCCCAGGAAGGGGCGCGCAATGACACGGCCCACTTTCATAGCGTGCAGGCGCGGGGCAATGGCCTCGCAGAGCTTCAGCAGGCGTTCGAGGCCGAAGGTCTCCTCATGCGCGGCAATCTGGAAGACGCTGTCGGCGGAGGTGTAGCAGATCGGCTTGCCCGTCCGCATGTGTTCGGCGCCGAGATCATCGAGGATCACGGTGCCGGAGGCGTGGCAATTGCCCAGAATACCATCGGTGCCCGCCTGCTCCGCGACGAAGGCGGAGAGATCCTCGGGAAAGGACGGCGCCTGATCGGGGAAGTAATGCCAGTCCCAGGGCACCGGCAGGCCTGCCAGCTCCCAATGGCCCGAGGGCGTGTCCTTGCCGCGGCTGAGTTCGCTGGCGCAGCCCCAACGGCCCTGCGGCTCCGCGTCCAGCCCCGGGAACGGCACCGAGGACGCCAGCCGCATCGCCGCGCCAAGGCCGAGGCGTTCCATGTTCGGCACCTGCAAGGGGCCGCTGCGGCCGACCTCCGCCTGCCCGGCAGCGCAGGCCTGGGCGATATGGGCCAGCGTGTTGGCGCCAAGGTCCGGCAGATCGCCGTTGAAGAAGGTCCCGGCATCCGGCGCGCCGCCGATGCCGGCAGAGTCCATGACCACAAGAAAGGCACGGGGCATCAGGAGATCCTTTCGTGAACCAGTGGCGGCAGGGCGTCCGGCGCCTCCCCGATGGAGACCGCGGCGAGAAAGGCTGCCTCCGCCATCTCTGCCGCATCATCGCTGGCCGCGTGGATGCGGGCAAGGGTGTCCCCTGCCCCGACCTGCTGGCCCAGGCGGACGATGTCCGAAATCCCGACACCAGGGTGGATGCGGTCGCTTTCCACCATGCGGCCGCCGCCCAGGCTGACAACGGCCAGCCCGAGCGCTTCGCCGTTCATGGCGGAGACATGCCCCGCTGAGGGCGCCTTGACCTCGCGCACGGCTTCGGCGCCGGGCAGATGGTCCTGCCACCTGGCAGCAAAATCCGCGGGCCCGCCAAGGGCGGTGATCATCCGGGCAAAGCGGTCGGCCGCGCTTCCATCGGAGAGGGTCGCGGTAATCTTGGCCGCGCCCTGCGCGGCATCCGCTGCCAGACCTGCGTGGGCCAGCAGTTCGCCGCCCAGCACCGCCGAAATCTCTGCCAGCGGCCCGGACGCACCGCCGGTCAGCACCCGCATTACCTCCGCCACCTCCAGTGCGTTGCCCAGGGCCGGCGCCAGCGGCTGGTTCATGTCGGTGATCAGCGCCGAGGTCCGGCATCCGGCTGCATTGGCCGTATCACAGAGGGATTGCGCCAGCGCACGCGCCTCATCGGCGGTTTTCATGAAGGCGCCGGAGCCGATCTTGACGTCCAGCACCAGCGCGTCCGGGCTGGCGGCCAGTTTCTTGGACAGGATCGAGGCGGTGATCAGGTCGAGGCTCTCCACCGTCGCAGTCACGTCCCGGATCGCATAGAGCCGCTTGTCCGCCGGCGCGATCTGGGCGGTGGCACCGACAATGGCGCAGCCAACGTCCAGCATCATGCGGCGCAGGTGGTCTTCGCTGACGTTGATGGAGACGCCGGGGATGGCTTCCAGCTTGTCCAGCGTGCCGCCGGTGTGGCCCAGGCCGCGGCCGGAGATCATCGGCACATAGGCGCCGCAGGCGGCCAGCGCCGGCGCCAGCAGCAGCGAGACGCAATCGCCCACCCCGCCGGTGGAATGCTTGTCCAGCACCGGGCCGTCCAGGTCCCACTGCAGCACATCGCCAGTGTCGCGCATCGCCAGCGTCAGGGCGCGGCGGCCCTCGACGCTGAGGCCCTGCAGGCAGACGGCCATGGCAAAGGCACCGGCCTGCGCATCCGAAACCGCGCCGCTGGCCAGCCCTTCGGCAAACCAGCGCAGGTCCGCTTCGCCGGGGGTTTCACCGCGCCGCAGCTTTGCATTGATGGCGCGGGCGTCCATCAGCTGCGCTCCATATGGCCCGTGTCAAAAGCGCCCGGCAGCAGGTCGCCAATGGTGGTTTCCTGCTCGGCGCCATCGGTGGTGGCCATGATCACCTTCACGCCGCCGCCGCCGAATTCCTTGATCTTCTGGCGGCAGCCGCCGCAGGGCGTGATCGGCGAGGGGCAATCGGCGATCACATAGACTTCGGCCAGTTCCTTCTCGCCCGCGGCCACCATCGCGGCGATGGCGCCGGCCTCGGCGCAGGTGCCTTCGGGATAGGCCACGTTTTCGACATTGCAGCCAACGTAGATCTGGCCGGATGCGGAGCGCACGGCAGCACCGACCTTGAAGTTGGAATAAGGCGCGTGGGCGTTTTCGCGGACGGCGGCGGCGGCATTTCTGAGGCTCATGGCGATTCCCCGTTTTTTGATCATTTGGTCAAGATGCCGCAGGATAGCGGAAACAGCCCGGGAAGCGAAAGCCCCCCGGGTGCGGTTCCGTCACTGCCCCAGCATGGTATTGAACACGCCGGGCAAGGTCACCTCCAGCAGTTCCACGTCCTGCGACGGCTCGCTGAGGCGGGTCTTCATGCCGGGCGGGATGACAAAGGCGTCGCCCTGCTCCAGCCGGTAGGGCTCGCGGCCCTCGCCTTCCAGCGTGACCTCGCCGTTCATCACAAAGGTAAAGTGGATGTCGGTGTCATGCGCCGCCCACTGCGGCTCGCCCTCGCCCCGGCGCACCACCTGCACGCCCGCCACACCCTTGGTGTTCTCGGCAATGGTGGTGTCGCGGCAGATGTAGCCCGGCAGGCGGAACGGCATCCACGCGGCGCCCTCGGCCTTGTTGTAGACAAAGCGCTGGCCCTGCCATTCCCGTTCAGGGCGGTAGTGCGGGGTTGGCAGGGTCATCTCGTGGTCGATTTCGGTGATGTGCTCGGCTGGCACGCCGATCTCGATCACCTGCACGTTGTCGCTGGCCTCCAGCACCCGGTGGCGGATCTCCGGCGGCTGGATGAAGCAGTCGCCGGCGGTCAGCCGCATCTTTTCACCCTGATCCTCGTAAACCACATCGACCCAGCCGTGGATGCAGAAGATCAGCTGGAAGCCGACCCGGTGGAAATGCACCATGTCCGGCACCGGGCCGCCGTCGGGGATGCGGATGTGGCTGGCGATGATCGAGCCGCCCAAACGGTCCGGCACCAGGTCACGGTAATGCATGCCTGCGCGGCCGATGATCCAGGGCGCCTGGTCTTTGAGGCGGCGGACGACAAAACTGTGCACCGTCTGCGGCATCACCATCGGCGGGTGGCGTTCCCCGATCTCGATCCTGGTGCCGTTGGGCGCGGTCAGGCGGCGCTGGCCTTCGGCAAATCCATCAGGATCTTCAGTCAGAATACGGATTGTGCCGGGGCTTTCCTCTGCCCCTTTTTCGATGCGCAGACGCAGCCCGTGGCCGGAAAACACCGCGATGCGCGGATCATCCGCCGGATAGATCATATCCATCTTCATTCCCAAAACCTTGGTATAAAACGGAATATCCTCTCGCAGCTCGTCTGTGGGCAGGCGGATTTCGGCGATTGTATCGCTCATTTTTCACTCCCTTTTCATTTGCCGGGAACTGTGGCCGCGGGGCAGGATTTATGCAAGAAGCCGCCGCTTTGCCGCCGCCGCGTCCGATTGCGTCAGTTTGGGCTAGGTTTCCGGCAGAAAAAATGGTTTAACACTAAACAATACGATTTTCGAGGAGCGCCAGATGTCCGATTCACAGAACCTGCGCCAAGCCGCGCTCAACTATCACGAGTT
This sequence comes from Leisingera coralii, assembly GCF_049056525.1. Taxonomy (NCBI): domain Bacteria; kingdom Pseudomonadati; phylum Pseudomonadota; class Alphaproteobacteria; order Rhodobacterales; family Roseobacteraceae; genus Leisingera; species Leisingera coralii. Next base: position 95,049 of record NZ_JBHUPT010000059.1, read on the forward strand.
TCCGCGCCCCGGTAAGCTGGAGATCCGGGCGACCAAGCCGATGGCCAACGGGCGCGATCTGGCGCGTGCCTATTCGCCCGGCGTCGCGGAGGCCTGCACCGAGATCAAGGCGGATGAGGCCAACGCCGCCCGCTATACCTCGCGCGGGAACCTGGTGGCGGTTGTGTCAAACGGCTCGGCGGTTCTGGGGCTGGGCAACATCGGCGCGCTGGCCTCCAAGCCGGTGATGGAGGGCAAGGCTGTCCTGTTCAAGAATTTCGCAGGCATCGACTGCTTCGACCTGGAAATCAACGAAAGCGATCCTGAGAAGCTGGCCGAGATCGTCTGCTCGATGGAGCCGACCTTTGGCGCCATCAACCTGGAGGACATCAAGGCGCCGGATTGCTTTGTGGTGGAAAAGATCTGCCGCGAGCGGATGAACATTCCGGTGTTCCACGACGACCAGCACGGCACCGCGATTGTGGTCGGCGCCGCGGCCAAGAACGCGCTGCACGTGGCGGGCAAGTCGTTCGAGGAGATCAAAATAGTCTCCACCGGCGGCGGCGCGGCGGGGATTGCCTGCCTCAACATGCTGGTGAAGCTGGGCGTGAAGCGCGAGAACATCTGGCTCTGCGACATTCACGGGCTGGTCTACGAGGGCCGCGAGGAGGACATGAACCCGCAGAAGGCGGCCTTTGCCCAGTCCTCGGACCTGCGCACGCTGGATGAGGTTATGGATGGGGCCGATCTGTTCCTCGGCCTGTCCGGCCCCAATGTGCTGAAGCCGGAGATGGTGGAGAAGATGGCGGAGCGGCCGATCATCTTTGCGCTGGCCAACCCGACACCGGAAATCATGCCCGACCTGGCGCGCAAGGTCGCGCCGAATGCGATCATCGCCACCGGCCGCAGCGATTTTCCCAATCAGGTCAACAATGTACTGTGTTTCCCCTTCATCTTCCGCGGGGCGCTGGATGTGGGGGCGACCGAGATCAACGACGAGATGCAGATTGCCTGCGTCGACGGCATTGCCGAGCTGGCCCGCGCCACCACCAGCGCCGAAGCGGCCGCGGCCTACAAGGGCGAGCAGCTGACATTCGGCGCCGATTACCTGATCCCCAAGCCGTTTGATCCGCGGCTGGTGGCCGTGGTCTCCTCTGCCGTGGCCAAGGCTGCGATGGAGAGCGGTGTCGCGACCCGCCCGATCGAGGATATCCAGGCCTATAAGCAAAAGCTGAACCAGACGGTCTTCAAATCCGCGCTGCTGATGCGGCCGGTGTTCGAAGCCGCCCGCGCCGCCGCCCGCCGCATCGTCTTTGCCGAGGGCGAGGACGAGCGGGTGCTGCGTGCCGCCCAGGCGATCCTGGAGGAGACCACCGAAACCCCGATTTTGATCGGCCGCCCGGAAGTCATCGAACGCCGTTGCGAGAAGCTGGGCCTGGATGTGCGCCCGGGCCGGGATTTCCAGCTGGTGAACCCGGAAAACGACCCGCGCTATTACGATTACTGGAACAGCTATCACAAGCTGATGCAGCGCCAGGGGGTGACGCCGGACCTGGCCAAGGCGATCATGCGCACCAATACCACCGCCATCGGCGCCATCATGGTGCACCGCGGCGAGGCGGACAGCCTGCTCTGCGGCACCTTTGGCGAATACCGCTGGCATCTGAACTATGTGCAGCAGGTGCTGGGCGGCAACAGCTACTCCCCGCACGGGGCGCTGTCGATGATGATCCTGGAAGACGGCCCGCTGTTCATCGCCGACACCCATGTGCGGATCGAGCCGACGCCAGCGCAGATTGCCGAGACCGTGCTGGGGGCCGCCCGCCATGTCCGCCGCTTTGGGATCGAGCCGAAGATCGCGCTGTGCTCGCAGTCGCAGTTCGGCAATATCTCCTGCGACACCGGCAGCCGCCTGCGGGACGCGCTGGAGATCCTCGACGACAAGCGCCGCGACTTCGCCTATGAGGGCGAGATGAACATCGACACCGCGCTGGACCCTGAGCTGCGCGCGCGGATCTTCCCCAACTCGCGGCTGGACGGGGCGGCAAACGTGCTGATCTTTGCCCATGCCGATGCGGCCTCGGGCGTGCGCAACATCCTGAAGATGCGGGCCGGCGGTCTGGAAGTGGGGCCAATCCTGATGGGCATGGGCAACCGCGCCCATATCGTCTCCCCCTCGATCACCGCGCGGGGCCTTCTGAATATGGCCGCCATTGCCGGCACCCCGGTGGCGCACTACGGTTAAACCGGCGGCCGCGAATTACCGCTGGCCGCCCGGTCAGGGAGGCCAGCATATGAGAGGGCATTGCCACTGCGGCGCCGTGCATTGGGAGAGCCAGGCCGAGGCGGCCTGGAGCTGCTATTGCCACTGCGCCGATTGCCGCCGCATTTGCGCGGCGCCCGTCACCGCTTTTTTCGCCCTGCCGCATGAGGCCGTGAATTGGTCCGGCGCCGAGCCGAAGGTCTACAACTCGTCCCAGGGCGTCGAACGGCTGTTCTGCGGCACCTGCGGCACCCAGATGGCCTACCGCACCGCCAGGGACACCGTGAACCTGCACCTGTACACTGCCACGCTGGAGAGCCCCGGCACGATGCCGCCGCGCTTCCACGTGTTCCACTCCGAACATGTCAGCTGGCTGCACCTGCACGACAGCCTGCCCCGTTACGCCAAATTGTCCGGCGAGGAGTGATTCTCGCCCGGCCTGGCGGCAGTCCGGCGGCGGAGTTTGCAATTTTGCAATTCCGCAGGGGCTTTCCTGAAAACTCTGCGTCAAAAACCTGTTTGCAAAGCGGATTGGCTGCAAATGGCAAACCACGTGTAAATCCTGTAAAGCCGCCCGGTGAATCCGCCGCTAAACTGTAAATTCCTTGACGAACCTTGCGTGCGGTTTCCGCAAAACTTGCCCGCTCCCCGGTTCCTCGCCTACGCAGATGGCAGGAGGAGATAGACACCATGGGATATCAGGACATTTACGCCACCTGGAAACAGGATCCGGAAGGTTTCTGGATGGAGGCCGCCAAGGGCATCAGCTGGGACGAGGCCCCGAAGCAGGCCCTGTCAGACAAGGGTGACGGCCTTTATGAATGGTTTGCCGATGCCAAGGTGAACACCTGCTACAACGCCGTCGACCGCCATGTCGAAGAGGGGCGCGGCGAACAGACCGCGATCATCTATGACAGCCCGGTCACCCATACCAAGCGTGAAATCTCCTATGTCGAGCTGCGCAACCGCGTGGCCACCCTGGCCGGCGCGCTGCGCGCCAAGGGGGTGGAGAAAGGCGACCGCGTCATCATCTACATGCCGATGATCCCCGAGGCGCTGGAGGCGATGCTGGCCTGCGCCCGGATCGGCGCGGTGCATTCGGTGGTGTTCGGCGGCTTTGCCTCCAACGAACTCGCCGTTCGGATCGACGATGCCAAGCCCAAGGCGATCATCGCCGCCTCCTGCGGCATCGAGCCGGGCCGCATCGTGCATTACAAGCCGCTGCTGGACGGCGCCATCGACCTGGCCAGCCACAAACCCGACTTCTGCGTGATCTTCCAGCGCGAGCAGGAAGTGGCGGAGCTGATCCCGGGCCGCGACGTGAACTGGCACGGCTTCCAGTACGGCGTGGAACCGGCCGAATGTGTGCCGGTCGAGGGGAACCACCCCTCCTACATCCTCTATACCTCCGGCACCACCGGCCAGCCCAAGGGGGTGATCCGCCACACCGCTGGCCAGCTGGTGGCGCTGAACTGGACCATGAAGAACATCTACAACGTGGAGCCGGGCGACGTGTTCTGGGCGGCGTCGGACGTGGGCTGGGTCGTCGGCCACAGCTACATCTGCTACGGGCCGCTCATTCACGGCAACACCACCATCGTGTTCGAGGGCAAACCCGTGGGCACCCCGGATGCGGGCACCTTCTGGCGGGTGATTTCCGAGCACAAGGTCAAGAGCTTCTTCACCGCTCCTACCGCCTTCCGCGCGGTGAAGCGGGAGGACCCCAAGGGCGAGTTCGTCAAGAAATACGACCTCAGCTGCCTCAAGCAGGTCTATCTGGCCGGTGAGCGTGCGGACCCCGACACCATCACCTGGGCGCAGGAGCAGCTGAAGGTGCCGGTGGTCGACCACTGGTGGCAGACCGAGACCGGCTGGTCGATTGCCGCCAACCCGCTGGGGATCGAGGAACTGCCGACCAAGCTCGGCTCGCCTGCGGTGCCGATGCCGGGCTATGAGGTGGATATCCTCGACGAGGGCGGCAACCCTGTTGCGGCGGGCGAGCTGGGCGCGATTGCGGTGAAACTGCCGCTGCCGCCGGGCACCCTGCCGACTTTGTGGAATGCGGAAGACCGGTTCAAGAAGAGCTACCTCACCACCTTCCCCGGCTATTACGAGACCGGCGACGCCGGCATGAAGGACGAGGACGGTTACCTCTACATCATGGCGCGCACCGATGACGTGATCAACGTGGCGGGCCACCGGCTGTCGACCGGCGGCATGGAGGAAGTGCTGGCGGGCCACCCGGATGTCGCCGAATGCGCGGTGATCGGCGTCTCCGACAGCCTCAAGGGCCAGATGCCGGTGGGCTTCCTGTGCCTGAACTCAGGCGCGGACCGCGATCATGGCGAAGTGGTGTCCGAGGTTGTGAAACTGGTGCGCGAGAAGATCGGCCCCGTCGCCGCCTTCAAACTGGCGGTGGTGGTCGACCGGCTGCCCAAGACCCGCTCCGGCAAGATCCTGCGCGGCACCATGGTGAACATCGCCGACGGCACGCCCTGGAAGATGCCCGCTACCATCGACGATCCGGCCATCCTGGACGAGATCACCGCGGCGCTGCAGACCATCGGCTACGCCAAGTAACCTCCCTCGTTTCCCGGAACGGGAAACGGCCAAAAACTCTGCGAGGGTTTTTGAAGGCTCCGCCACAGCAGGCGGAGCCTGTTTTCCGTCCGGTTTTGCTTGCAACTCCGCCCTGCCCGCCTAGGCTGCGGCCAGGGAGGCCTGAGCATGACAAAACCGGACATATGGCAACTGAGCGCCACCGAACTGACCGCACTGACCCGCGCCGGGGATCTGAGCGCCGAGGCCGCAGCCCAAGCCTCGATCGGCCGGATGAACGCGGTGAACCCGGGCCTGAACGCGGTGGTCGAGGACCTGAGCGCCGAGGCGCTGGAACGGGCGCGCGCGCTGGACAAGGCGCGCAGCGGCGGTGCGGAGCCCGGCCCGCTGCACGGGGTGCCGGTCACCATCAAGATCAATATCGATCAGAAGGGCCACGCCACCTCCAACGGGGTGACGGCGCTGAAAGACCTGATTGCCCCGGCCGATGCACCCGTCGTTGAGAACCTGTACAAGGCGGGCGCAGTGGTGATCGGCCGCACCAACACGCCGGAGTTCTCTTTCCGCGCCGACACCGACAACCCGCTGCACGGGCGCACCCATAACCCCTGGGGGCGGCATATCTCTCCGGGCGGCTCCTCCGGCGGCGCGGGGGCTGCGGTGATGGCCGGGATCGGCGCGCTGGCGCATGGCAATGACATCGGCGGCAGCTTGCGCTTTCCCGCCGCGGCCAATGGCGCGGTCACCGTGAAGCCGGGCCTGGGCCGGGTACCCGCCTGGAACCCCAGCCAGACGGCGGAACGCGGGCTGCTGGCGCAGCTGATGTCTGTGCAGGGGCTGATCACCCGCACTGCTGAAGATCTGCATCTGTCGATGCCCGCCCTGATCGCCGCAGATCCGCGCGACCCCTTTCATGTGCCAATGCCCTGGCGCGGCGCGGCGCTGGACGGCCCCATCAAGGTCGCTTTCACGAAAAACACCCACGGCTATGAGCTGCACCCGGAGGTCGAGGCGGCGCTGGACTTCGCCCGGGATGCGCTGGCGGATGCCGGCTATGCCGTCGAAGAGGTGGAGCCGCCGAATGTGTTTGAGGCCGGACGGACCGGCTACCGCGCCCTGATGGGTGAGATCTATGCGCTGATGAAACAGGATGTTGATGCCGCCGGCTCGCAGACGGTCCGGGACATCTTTGCGGTCTATTTCCAGGAGTTTCCGCCCTATGCCGGCGACGAACTGCTGCAGATGATGGCCAAACGCACCCATTACGCGCGCCAGTGGTCGCTGTTCATGGAGGAATACCCGCTGGTGCTGTCGCCCTTCCTGCCGCAGCCCTTCTTCCGGCCCGACCGCGACACCGAAGGCGCTGAAGGCGTGCATGAGGTGCTGGGCTGTGCGGTCTATTCCTATGCGATGAACTTCCTCGGCCTGCCCGCGGCCTCTGTCCCGGCCCGGCTGGCGCAGCTGCCAAAGGGGCCGCAGCCCATCAATGTGCAGATCGCCGCCCGCCGCTGGCGCGAAGATCTGGCGGTGGATGCCTGCGCCGCGATCGAGGCGCGCGCCGGCCGCATGTGCCTGCCGCTGTGGGAGAAGATGCAGGCCGGCTCCGCCTGACGCCGGCGGCCGCCCGCCGGACGGACCGTTGGGCGACTGCGGATTACGCATGGCAGGTTCCGGGGCTTGCTCCGCTTTGGCCGGAGCAGGCCGGGGTTTGCATGCAAGCGCTGTCCTGGTCCCGCCGCATATCAGCCTTTGCCGCCGCTATGCGTCTTCATAATACGGGGCGGCACACCAGGGGCAGCCCGCGCTCACAAGCTGCTTGCGGATTGTAATTGGCCCTGCTCACTGCAAGGCAACGGCAGGCCAGAAGCCGCTTAGCCCCCAGCAAACAAACGCCGCCCGGCGATGACGCGCGCGTCGTGCAAACAGCAACAGGATTACAGGAAGGCAGGAGTCCAAGGTCCGGACCGTCCGGCCTGGGCATAGTCAATAGTCAAGACACAACCATAAGGTCCCGGGGAACGGAGTGAACCGCCCCCGGGGAACTTCCATACCCAGACAACTCACTACTAACAGCGCCCGTCCCGCCAAATACGGCGGACCCGGCTACGGGCGCAGGCTCCGTGGGCGTTACCGGCAGAAAACGAAATTTACTGGTCGAACAAAACACACCGGTACTGCGCTGCGGCGCTTCAGCCCTGCGGCAGACGCCATCCACATCTGCCTGTGTTAAATCATCGCACAGAATCGTTACCAGGAAGTTCACAAACTCGTGAACGCTCCGTTAAACAGTTAAGTAAACTGCTCTGAAATAAGCCTTTCTTCCAGCCCATGGCCGGGATCGAACAAGATCTTGTGGCGGATCTCCGGATCGGTGCGGATCTCGACCCAGTCGATATCGGCCACCGAAATCGAGTCCGCGTCGGCCATTACCGGGCGCTTGTCCGCCTCCAGCACGTCAAAGCGCACCATCGCGTTGCTGGGCAGCAGCGCGCCGCGCCAGCGCCGCGGGCGGAAGGCGGCAATGGCAGTGAGCGCCAGCACATCGGCCCCGATCGGCAGGATCGGCCCATGCGCCGAGTAGTTGTAGGCGGTGGAGCCTGCAGGGGTGGACACCAGCGCGCCGTCGCACACCAGTTCCTCCATCCGCACCCGGCCATCCACCGACACCCTGAGCCGCGCGGCCTGCGGGCCAGCCCGCAACAGCGACACCTCATTGATCGCCAGCGCCTTGTGCACCTCGCCGCGGCGGTCCATGGCGGTCATCGACAGCGGGTTGATGATTTCCTTCACCGCATCCCCGAGCCGCTCGATCAGCCCGTCCTCGCGGTATTCGTTCATCAGAAAGCCAACGGTGCCGCGGTTCATGCCGTAAACCGGCGCCGGGTGATTGACCATGCTGTGCAGGGTGCGCAGCATGAATCCGTCCCCGCCGAGCGCCACGATAACATCAGCCTCTTCGGGGGGCACCTGGCCATAGCGGCGGGTCAGTTCGGCAAGGGCTTCCTGGGCAACCTCCACCTCGCTGGCCAGAAATGCGATTCTCAAACCCATCAAATCTGTTTCCGGTATTAGGCAACTGGTTCCGAAACAATCACAGCTTTCCGCCAAAGGCCATAGTTGCCGTTCTGTCGCAGGGAAATGTCGCTTTACAGGCTTCCTGCGCAAAGATGTTTCCGATAGGAAATCCCTCAATTCTGATCCCTACTCCAACGGAGCCACCATGACTGAAGCGACCCGTGACCCCGGCTTTTTCACCCAATCCCTCGCCGAGCGCGATCCTGAGCTTTATGCCTCGATCACCGCGGAACTGGGCCGCCAGCGCGACGAGATCGAGCTGATCGCCTCGGAGAACATCGTCTCCGCCGCGGTGATGGAAGCGCAAGGCTCTGTCCTCACCAACAAATACGCCGAAGGCTACCCGGGGCGCCGCTATTACGGCGGCTGCCAGTATGTCGACGTCGCCGAAAACCTGGCCATCGACCGCGCCAAGCAGCTGTTCGGCTGCGAATTCGCCAACGTGCAGCCGAACTCCGGCAGCCAGGCCAACCAGGGCGTGTTCCAGGCGCTGCTGCAGCCCGGCGACACCATCCTCGGCATGGATCTCGCCTCCGGCGGCCACCTGACCCACGGCGCCGCGCCGAACCAGTCGGGCAAGTGGTTCAACGCGGTGCACTACGGCGTGCGCCAAAGCGACAACCTGATCGATTACGACCAGATCCAGGCGCTCGCAACCGAGCACCAGCCCAAGCTGATCATCGCCGGCGGCTCCGCCATCCCGCGCCAGATCGACTTTGCCAAGTTCCGGGAAATCGCCGACAGCGTCGGCGCCTATTTCATGGTCGACATGGCCCACATCGCGGGCCTGATCGCCGCGGGCGAGCACCCCTCGCCGTTCCCGCATGCGCATGTCGCCACCACCACCACCCACAAGACCCTGCGCGGCCCGCGCGGCGGCATGATCGTGACCAATGACGAGGCGATCGCCAAGAAGGTGAACTCGGCGATCTTCCCCGGCATCCAGGGCGGCCCGCTGATGCATGTGATCGCCGGCAAGGCGGCGGCCTTCGGCGAGGCGCTGAAGCCGGAGTTCAAGGCCTATCAGAAGCAAGTGCGCGCCAACGCGGCGGCGCTGGCGGACCAGCTGATCAAGGGCGGCCTGGACATCGTCACCGGCGGCACTGACACCCATGTGATGCTGGTCGACCTGCGGCCCAAGGGCGTGACCGGCAACATCGCCGACAAGGCGCTGGGCCGCGCCCATATCACCACCAACAAGAACGGCATCCCGTTCGACCCTGAGAAACCCACCGTGACCTCCGGCCTGCGCCTGGGCACCCCGGCCGGCACCACCCGCGGCTTCGGCGAAGCGGAGTTCCGCCAGGTCGCCGACCTGATCATCGAGGTGATCGACGGGCTGGCGGCCAACGGTGAAGAGGGCAACGCGGATGTGGAAGCGG
>NZ_JBHUPT010000060.1:0-78958 GCF_049056525.1 Leisingera coralii
CAGGATGTTGATCTCCCCCGACGACGCCAGCGCGCTTTTCGCATAAAGCGGCGCCGCCAAAGCCGCAGCCCCCGCACCCCGCAATACCGAACGCCGTGAAACAGTAGCCTTTACAGTCATTTGTACAATTCTCCCTTTGGACTGGTATTTGTTATTATTGTTGTTTTGAACGGTGAAACCTTGCGGAGGCTTGCAGCGCTCCGACAGTGACAGTTTGGAAAAAAGATAAGACCAGATTGCCCATGAACTTTCTCAACATGACGCCAGTTTCAGCACAGTTAGCGGCCATTCGCGACATATTCATGTGTTGTCAGCCACACCGTTAACCCGGCAGTGCGGGTCCGGCCGGGCGGGCCGTCAACGGCCGAGTATGCTTTTTCCGGGCAGCCATAGCTTCGGCTCTCCCCTGACGGGATCGGGCTGCGAAACTGCTCCGGACCGCAGGCCGTCAAGAGCGCAGGCGCTTCCACGCCGCTGCACTGCGGGAACGCAGAACAAGCCGTTCCAATTTATTGCTATCAATATTCTGATTTTTTACGAAGACTCGTGATCCAACCCATTGAGCATGCAAGGAATACGCCATGCCGAAGCAAACCGCCCGCAAGGACCTGAGTCTCAAGGGGCTGGAACTGTTTCAGATCACCGCCCGAAAAGGGTCGCTGCAGGACGTGTCTGACGAGACCGGCCTGTCGGTCAGCACCATCTCGCACCACCTGCGCAATCTCGAAGAGCATCTGGGGGTGGAGCTGTTCAACCACAGCCGCCGCCCCATGGTGCTGACGCCCAAGGGGCAGGTCTTCCTGCGCAATATCGGCGATGCCCTGCATGCGATCCGCAAGGCCAAGGCGGAAGCCTCGGCTGGTAATATTTCCGAGGCCAGCTATCTGCGGCTTGGTACGATCGAGGATTTCGACAGCGACATCATGCCGGAGCTTGCGGTTTTCCTTTCCGCCAGCATGCCCCGCTGCGATTTCATGTATCACACCGACTCCAGCCACGCGATCCTGGCCATGCTGCGCGACCGGCAGCTGGATCTGGGCGTCACCTCCACCCCCGCCGAACGTTTGCGCGACCTGCAGGACAAGCCGCTGCTGCGTGATCCCTTTGTCGTGGTGCTGCCCAAAGCCGGTGAGCACTTGCTGCAGGAGGTGATCGAAGGGAAAAGCAAGCTGCCCTTTCTGCGGTTCACCAGCAGCCAGATCATAGCCCGGCAGATCGAGTCCCAGCTGCGCCGCATGGGGCTGTCGCTGCCGCACCGCTTTGAATGCGCCAGCAATCAGACGCTGATGGCCATGGTTGCCGCGGGCGCCGGCTGGACCATCACCACGCCGCTGCTGTTCTCCCGCGCCAAGCGGTTCCAGCCCAAGCTCAAGATGGTGGCATTCCCCGGCAAGAGCTTTTCCCGCACCCTCGCTATCGTTTCGACGCCGGATTGCTCCCGCTCGATCCTGGATCTGGTGGACAGCCGGATGCGCACGCTGATCACGGAACATGCCATCAAGCCGTTCCACGGGACCGCCCCGTGGCTGGAAAAATGGTTTACCCTGATTACCTGAGGTTCCGGCGTTTCAAAGGATCCTGAACCGCGAACGGATCTCCTTGTCTTGCGCTGCGCTCAGGTATTCGGGCCGGTGTGTCTGCAAAATCTCCTGCGCCTTTGCCCGCGCCTGTGCCCAGGCATCCGGGGCGCCTTTCTCTGCCCAGGTGCGCGGCTCATCCCGGTCGGCCAGTGACGGGTAGAAGTAATCCCGCTCCATCGCCGCATAGGTATGCTGGCCGCCTAGGAAGTGCCCCTCTCCCAGCACCGCTTCGCAGATTGCCTCGAACCCGAGGTTTTCCTCGCTCACCTCTATCCCGCGTAAGGCTCTATAGGTGTGTGAATGCATCTCGTCATCCAGCACAAACCCCTCGAAACTTGCGCCCAGAAGGGACGCGGTCATGCCGGAGCTTTCATAGATCAGGTTGCCCCCCGCCAGCGCCGCCGCCAGCGAGGTCAGTCCCTTTTCCATCCCGTACTGCGCATCAATTGCCTTGGCATCGGTCATTGAGCAGGCCACGCCTGAGGGCAGCCCCAGCCAGTTTGACAGCTGCGCCGAGGCCGCGTTCAGCACCGCCGTCTCGCCGCTGCCGCCGGAAAATGCCCCGGTACGCAGGTCGATCACCAAGGGCCAGTTGGAGAACACCATCGGAAAACCCGGCTGGATCGCATGCACCATCACCAGGCTTGCCAGGGTCTCGGCCAGAGATTGCGCCAAAAAGCCGGCCAGCGTCGCGGGCGCGGTCGCCCCGGCCTGTGCAGCGGTAATGCAGGATACCGGGATATTGTGTTTGATGCACTCATAGACGACGTCCACCGCATCCTCTCCATAGCGCATCGGCGAAATCACCGGGCTGATATGCGCCTTGAGGAAGGGGCGTTTGGAAAACTCACCAGGGCCGCCCGCGGCGATATCCAGCAACCCCACAATCGGATCCACATGCTCAGCCAGCGTGAAAGAGGTTGCCACCGGCTTGGTCGTGTTCTTCAGAAGCGCATAGACGGTGTTCACGTCGAGGTCATAGTTATCCGGCACATCGGTCGCCACGCAGCAGCGGGTGAACCAGCTGACATTGGCGAGCCTGTCCTGCAGCCGGGTGAAGCCGTGCAGGTCCTTCAGGGTCGAGGGCCGGTAGAGCCCGCTCTCCAAGTCCAGCGTCTGCACCGCCGCGCCGCCGGTGCCGAAATGCACCGCATTGCCGCCCACGGTGATTGAGCGGCTCTCGTCCCGCCCGTGCAGCACGAATGTCTTGGCCGCCTGGTCGATTGCCCGTTCCACCAGAACCGGCGGGAACAGCACCCGCCCGGCGCCATCATCCTTGGCCCCAACGGCCAAGAGATCAGCGTGCAGCCGTGGCGGAACCTCTCCCATGCCCAGCTTGGTAAGAAGATCCAGCGCCGTGCTGTAGATCCGCTCCAGCTCCGTCTGGGTCAGCGGCTTGTAAGCGCCGCCAATCTGGCCGGGCGGGCACGGATCAAAAACCGGCTTGGCCGCTCTCTGCACCAGCCGCTCCCGGCGCCCGCCTCTCTTGGTCCGCTGTTCTTCCATCTCGCGGCCTCCTGCGGCAAATCCCGGTTCCACTGTTCCTGCCGCGGCCTCCGGCTGGCAATCGCGGCCGTGGTATTCTCAAATTCCGCAAGAGGGTTTCCGAATTTTTGCAAAATACAGCCGGCCGCATTGCCGCCGCCTGCCCCCGGGCGCTTAGTCGCCTCAGATCAATCCGGAGACTCATTCCCATGAAATCGCGCACCAAGGTTGTGGTGATCGGCGGCGGCATCGCCGGCTGCTCCACCCTCTACCACCTCACTCAGGAAGGCTGGAGCGATGTCGTCCTGGTCGAACGCAACGAGCTGACCAGCGGCACCACCTGGCATTCCGCAGCACAGGTGACGAACTTCGGCATGAACCAAACGATGGTGGGGCTGAAGACGCACTCGATCAACCTCTACAAATCGCTGGCCGAAAACCCGGAATACCCGATCAACTACCACCACGGCGACGGCGGCATCAGGCTCGCCAATACCGAGGCACAGATGCAGGGCTACCGTCATTTCGCCTCGATGGCCCGCGGTATGAACGTGCATTTCGAGGTGATCGACGCAGAAGAATGCGCCCGCCGCCATCCGCTGATTTCCACCGACAACTTGATCGGCGGCCTTTGGGACCCGCTGGACGGTGATATCGACCCGGCCCAGCTGTGCCAGGCGCTGGCCTATCACGCGCGCAAGGCCGGTGCCGAGGTCTACCGCAATACGCCCGTCACCGCCCTCACCCAGCACAAGGACGACACCTGGACCGTGCACACCGAACAAGGCGACATCGACTGCGACATCGTCGTCAACGCCTGCGGCTACCGGGTGAACGAGGTGGGCGCGATGATGGGTGTGCACCACCCGGTCGCCTCGATGGAGCACCAGTATTTCCTGACCGAAGACATCCAGGGCATCATCGACGCAGGCCGCCGGATGCCGCTGATCCGCTGCCCGATCTCCGACTACTACTGCCGCCAGGAAAAGAACGGGCTGCTGATCGGCTTCTATGAGCAAGACTGCAAGACTTGGGGCATGGACGGGATCGACCCGAACTTTGTGAACGCCCTTTGCCCCGACGATCTGGAACGGGTGATGGACGTGCTGGAGGGCGCGTTCGAGAGGATGCCCGCGCTCCGCGAAACCGGCATCCGCTCGATTGTAAATGGCCCGATCACCTATACCATCGACGGTGCGCCGCTGATCGGCCCAATCCCGGGCAAGCGCAACGCCTTCTGCGCCATCGGCTTGCGCGCCGGGCTCGGCGAAGGCGGCGGCCACGGCTGGCTGCTGGCGCAGATGATCGTGCATGGGGAGGCTTGCTATGACACCTGGTGCATCGACCCGCGCCGCTTCACTACCCACGCCAATGTGGAACTGACCGCGCTGAAGGCCATTGAAGACTACCAGAACGAATTCCGCTTCCACTTCCCGCATGAGCACCGCCCGGCGGGCCGTCCGGCCAAGACAACTGCGCTGACGCCGGTGCTGGCCGCGGAGGGCGCCGAGTTCACCGTGGTGAACGGCTGGGAGCGGGTGGAGTACATCAAGCCCTCGCCGGATTTCCACCCCTCTCTCACCTTCAACTTCGACGAGGCATTCGACGTGGTCGCGGCGGAAGTAAAAAACGTCCAGGAAAACGTGGGCCTGGCCGAGGTCAATGGCTTCAACCGGTTCGAGATCACCGGTGCCGACCGGCACAGCTTCCTCGACCGCATGTTTTGCGGCACCGTCACCAAACGCGCGGGCCGCGTCGGGCTTGGCTACCTGCTGAACCACCATGGCATGGTCATTGGCGAGGCCACCGTTGCTAACCTCCCCGCCTCTGACAGAGGCCCCGAACGTGTCTGGTATGGCTCCGCCGCCGCCAGCGAATTCCACGACATGGACTGGCTCAGCCAGCACATCCGGCCCGGCGAAGACGTGCAGATCCGCTCCCTCACCAATGACCAGACCATCCTGGTCCTGGCCGGCCCCCGGGCACGGAACGTGCTCGCAGCCTGCGCCCGGGGCGACTGGTCGGCAACGGCCTTCCCCTGGCTGTCGGTGCGCGAATGCTTCATCGGCTTCGCGCCCGCCACGGTGATGGGCGTCAGCTTCTCTGGCGAACTGGCGTATGAGATCCATGTCCCCAACGCCTCGCTCCTTGCCGCCTATCTGGCGCTGCGGAAGGCGGGTGAGGAGCACGGGCTCAAACTTTTCGGCGCCCGCGCAGTCGAGTCGATGAGGATGGAGAAAGGCTTCCTGCACTGGAAAGCCGACCTGATTACCGAATTCGATCCGTTCGAGACCGGGCTGGACCGTTTCGTGAAGCTGGAGAAAGGCGATTTCATCGGGCGCGAAGCCTTGCTGAAACGCCAATCCGAAGGCGACCGCAAGAAGCTGGTCACATTGCAGGTTGATGCCACCAACGCCCCGGCCCATGGCGGCGCCTCGCTGATGCAGGGGAACAAGGTTGTGGGCACCGTGACCTCCGGCGATTGGGGACACCGGGTGGGGATGAACCTGGCCTATGCATTTGTTGAACCGGACCTGGCGGCAGAGGGCAGCAGCATGCAACTCGACCTCTGCGGCAATCTGGTCGCGGCGACAGTTATCGCCCCATCGCCCTATGACCCCGGCTTCGATCACATCCGCGGCTGATGCCTCCCCAAACAGCAAAACGCCCGGAGATTTCCCCGGGCGTTTTCATTTGTCTTGCAGCTAGGATCAGCTGCGGCCTTTCCACGGCACCAGCCAGTTCTCGGCCTTGCGCATCAGGATGTCGATGCCATAGCCGATGATCCCGATCAGCACGATGCCCATGATCACGATATCGGTCAGCTGGAACTTGGACGCGGCGATGATCATCATGCCCGCGCCCTTCTGCGCGGCAACCAGTTCGGCAGCCACAACCGTACCCCAGCAGACCCCCATTGCCACCCGCGCGCCGGTGAAGATTTCCGGCAGTGAGTTCGGCACGATCACATGGCGCATGATCTGCCACTTGGAGGCGCCCAGTGAATAGGCCGCGTGGATCTTGGAGATGTTCACCCCGGACACCCCGGCCCGCGCGGCAATCGTCATGATCCAGAGTGCAGCCAGGAAAAGCAGGACGATCTTGCCGGTCTCCCAGATGCCGAACCAGATGATCACCAGCGGGATCAGCGCCAGCGGCGGCACCGGGCGCATGAACTCGACAATCGGGTCGAACCAGCCGCGGAACCAGCCTGAAAGACCCATCGCATAGCCCAGCGGAATGCCGACAATCGCACCGGTCACGAACCCGGCGATCACCCGCGCCAGCGACCAGCCCAGATGCTGCCACAGCGAGAAGTTCTGATACCCTTCGGATGCGATTTCAAAGAACCGCGCCACCACAGTTTCCGGGGCCGGCAGCCAGATCGGGTTCATCTGCATCCCGGCACTGGGGGTAAAGCTGATCGCACCCTTGCCGGTCAGCGACACGGTGCCATCGCCGGTATCCACGGCCGTTCCCGGCCCGATCGGCTCCCCGTTGATCGCCACCACCTTGGCGCCTTCCTTGCGTTTGGCGTCGTCATTGCGATCGAAAATCAGGGTGGTTGACCTCCCGGCCTGTGCCGCCAAACCATCGTTTTTGGCAAAACCGTTGCCCGGGTCCACCTCGAACTTGGGGCTTTCCTCGCCGAACCCGGCCACCCGGACCACGACCTCCGCATCGTCGGTGCTGCCTTCGGCGTTTTCCAGCGTGTAGGTAAAACTTGTTTCCCCGCTAAACGGCCCCGGCACATGGAGGGGAAACAGCTTGGAGCCAGTGAACGCCGCCCAGATCACAAAGATCACCAGAACTGAAATGATCGACGCCGCCCGGTCCGGGCTCACGGCGCTTTCGTCGCCGAATGTCACGGTCTTCAGGCTGGTGAAGTCATGCCGCGACTGCATTCCGCGGCGGATCAGATGCACCAGGAAAAAGGCCCCGGCAAACAGCGCGATATAGAAAATCAGGACTGTCATGCCACTTGCTCCGTCCGGCCCATGATTTCCTCTTCCATCTCCCAGATCATCGAGAGGATCTCATCGCGGGTCTCGGCAAAGCCTTCGGATTTCTTGACGTCGCGCAGGTCGGCATTCACCCCGCGCTCGGCAAAGGGCAGCTGGTATTCGCGGTGGATGCGTCCTGGCCGCGGCGCCATCACGATCAGCCGCTCACCCAGCAGCAAGGCTTCCTCCACCGAGTGGGTGATCAGGATGATGGTTTTGCCGGTCTCCTTCCATAGCTTCAGGACCAAACCTTGCATCTTTTCCCGCGTCAGCGCGTCCAGCGCGCCCAGCGGCTCATCCATCAGGATCACATCCGGCTCATTCGCCAGGCAGCGGGCCAGAGCCACACGCTGCTGCATACCGCCGGACAGCTCATAAACCGCCTTTTCCTTGAAGTCCTGCAAGCCGACAATTTCCAGCAAGTGGTCGGAAATCTTCTCCCGCTCCGCCTTGCCCATGCCCTTCATGCGGGGCCCGAATTCCACATTGTCGCGCACGTTCATCCACTCGAACAGCGCGCCCTTCTGGAACACCATCCCGCGCTCCGCGTCCGGCCCGGTGACCACATGGCCGTTCAGCTCCACAGCGCCCTCGGTAGGGGCCAGGAAGCCCGCCAGGATGTTCAGCAGCGTGGTCTTGCCGCAGCCCGATGGCCCCAGCACCGACAGCAACTCCCCCGCCTGCAAATTCAATGAAACGTCTTTCAGCGCCTGGACCGAACTGCCGTTGGGCAGGTCAAAACGCATGGAGACACTCTTGATGTCTAGTCCCGACATCTTTTCCCCTTCCTGTTAGGGCCTTGCGGCATTCGCCCTGCAACCCTGGATGCAAACGGCCCGAGGTCCGGGCCGTTCGACATAGTCAAATTGCGCGGCTCAGTTCTGCGCTGCTGCCAGCGGGGCGCCATTGACGGCCCCATCGTAGGAATCCAGGGCCGCTTCGATGCTGCCCGCATTCACAAAGATGTCGGCCACGCCCTTCATGAAGTTCTGCGCGCCGCCGCCCAGCCATTTCTCCGACAGTTGCTCTTCTGCTGACGGGAAGCTGAAGGTAGCGATCGTGGCCTCGGCATCGGCCAGGTCCATGCCGGCGTCCTTGGCAATGACCGGCAGCATCTCGTCCTTGCGGTCGCCCGAGTTCCACATGGCGTTGGCGTCTGCGGTCACTTTCAGGAATTGACTCAACAGCGCCCCTTCGGACTCGACGAAACCGGCCGGCGCGCTGGTCACGTCGAACACCAGGATGCCCAGCTCTTCCTTCTCCGCACCGGTCAGCAGCACGTTGCCATGCTCCAGCATCCGCCGCAGCGCGCCGCCCCAGCCGCAGACCATGTCCAGGTTGCCCTGGGCAAAGGCCGCCGCACCGTCCGCGGGCGCCATGTCGACGATTTCCATCGAGCCGACGTCAACGCCGAAATGCGCCATCTGCGACAGGAAGCCGTAATGCGCTGCGGTGCCGATCGGCACGCCGACTTTCTTGCCGTTCAGCTCACCGGCGCTGTCTTTGTCGATCTCCAGCGCTTCGGCCACCACGCAGTTGTCGTTGTCGGAATAGCTCACCGCCACGTCCACTGCCTGCAGATCCTGCCCGGCGGAAGTTGCTACCACAAACGGCGGCACGCCCTGGCTCACGGCAATCTGAACGTCGCCCGAAGCCATCGCCGCCGACATCGCCGTGCCGGTATCGAAGGACACCCAGTTGATCTTGACACCCATCTCTTCCTCATAGGTGCCGTTGGCCTTGGCAAACTGGAAGGGCATCGGCCATTCCAGGAAATAGGCCACGGTGATTTCGTCCAGCGCCGACGCCGACGTCGCGGAAATCGCGGCAGCCGCCGCACAGGCTGTTGAAAGCAGGTACTTTTTGATCATATTAATGGTTCTCCCAGTTGTCACGCCGGACCCGTTCTGCGCGGGCCTCAAGGCTTTGATTTTTGCACGGCAAACCATATCCGGGAAGACATTTCGCTGTAGAATAAAATTACACTTGCAGCGAAAGTAAAACCTAGTTTCGATTTTTTCGGATGTATTGGTGCATTTCCGCGGATAGCATATGCAAACCGCAAGGGAGGACCGCATATGCAAAAGACGCTGAGTCTGCGTTGGCTGGAAGTGTTTCAGCTGATCTCAAAATCCGGGTCGATACAGAAGGTCGCTGCGGAAACCGGGCTGTCGATCAGCACCGTGTCCAACCATCTGCGCAGCCTGGAAAGCGCGCTTGGCGTTGATCTGGTGGACCATACCCGCCGCCCGATGGGGCTGACACCCGCCGGGGTGGTCTTTGCCCGCTATGTTTATGAGGGTCTGATGACGCTTAAGCGCGGCGAAGCGGAAATCCGGTCCGGCAGCTGGCAGCACGCCACCGACTTGCGGATGGCGCTGCTCGATGATTTCGACAATGAGGTTGGCCCGGAGCTGTTCCAGTTCCTCTCCACCGCCCTGCCCCGCTGCAATTTCCGCCACTACACCCGGCCCAGCCATGAGATCATCGGAAAGCTGCAGGAGCAGAAACTGGATGCAGGCGTTGCGACCCGCCCGGCCGGGCTGCTGCCGGATCTGATCGAGTACCCCCTGATGCGCGATCCGTTCATTCTGGTGGTGCCCGCGGGATACACCGGCAGTGTCGAGGAACTGACCAAACCGGATGCGCCGCTGCCCTTCCTGCGCTATTCCCGCGACCACACCATCGGCAAGCAGATCGAGACCCAGCTGACCCGGCTCAAGATCTCGCTGCCCAACCGGTTCGAGCTGGAATGCAACCAGTCGATCATCGGCCTGGTGTCCGAGGGCAGCGGCTGGACCATCACCACCGCCGCCAGCTACCACCGCGCCCAGCGCTTCCACGAAAAAGTCAAAGTGGTGCGCTTCCCAGGTAAAAGCTTTGCCCGAACAGTGTCCCTGTTCACCACCAGCGTTTATCCCGCCGCCACGTCGCAGCTAATTCACGAGGCCCTGCAGAAGTCCCTGCGGCATCACTTTACCGATCCGATCATCCAGCGCTTTCCTTGGCTGGGCGAGGAATTCCGGACTCTGCCTTCAGGCGCAGGCTGACCGCTAGGGCAATTAGAAACAAACATCCGTGTTTTTCGAAACCCTTGGGTCACGGCTTGACCGTCCGGCCCGCCAGCCGCTGTCTTAGGCGCAATCCGCGCTGTGCGCTTCCTGCACATCCGGCGGCTGTTCGAGGAATTTGGAAACATGGCAATCACCTATCTGAAACAGGCACCGGCGCGCCCCGCCGCTGAAAGCAGCGATATCCGCGACACCGTCGCCGTAATGCTCGCCAACATTCAGCGCGAGGGAGAGGACGCCGTGCGCCGCTACGCGGAAAAGCTCGACGGCTGGACCGGACCCATCGTAGTCACCGGCGCCCAGCGCCGTGCCGCCTGCAACCGGGTTGCGGATCAGCTCAAGGAGGATATCCAGTTCGCCCATGCCAACATCCGCCGTTTTGCCGAAGCGCAGAAGGCCACGATGGGTGAATGCGAAGTGGAAGTGATCCCCGGCCTGATCGCGGGCCAAAAGCAGATCCCGGTCTCCAGTGCCGGCTGCTACGTGCCGGGCGGCCGCTACAGCCATATCGCCAGCGCACTGATGACCATCACCACTGCCAAGGTGGCAGGCGTGCCGCACATCACCGCAGTCTCGCCGCCACGGCCCGGCAGCGGCATTCCCGACGCCATCATCTATGCCATGGACCTTTGCGGCGCCGACCTGATCCTGAACTTGGGCGGAGTGCAGGGCATAGCCGCCATGGCCCGGGGCCTGTTCGGCGCCCAGCCGGCCGACATCCTGGTCGGGCCCGGCAATTCCTTTGTGGCAGAGGCCAAGCGGATGCTGTTCGGCGAAGTCGGCATCGACATGTTTGCAGGCCCCACCGACTCTCTGGTCATCGCCGACCACACCGCCGATGCGGAAACCGTCGCCTGGGATCTGGTCAGCCAGGCCGAACACGGCGCCGACAGCCCGGTCTGGCTGGTCACCACCAGCGAAGCGCTGGCCAAGGGTGTGATGGCCCGCGCGCAGGCGCTGATTGATCAGCTTCCCGAACCCAACCTCTCCGCCGCCCACCGCGCCTGGCACGAACGCGCTGAGGTGGTTCTCTGCGGCAGCCGGGAAGAGGCCGCTCTGGTGGCTGACCGCTACGCCCCCGAACATCTGCAGGTGCAGGCAGAGGACCTGGACTGGTGGCTGGACCGTCTCACCGCCTATGGCTCGCTGTTTCTGGGCAAGGAGACCACAGTGTCCTTCGGCGACAAGACCTCAGGTCCCAACCACGTGCTGCCCACCAGCGGTGCTGCGCGTTATACCGGCGGGCTTTCGGTGCACAAGTTTACAAAGACCGTCACCTGGCAGCGCTGCAACGCCGCCGCCTCGCATGAGCTGGCCCAGCGCACCGCCCGCATCAGCCGGATGGAAGGGATGGAAGGCCACGCTATCGCCGCTGAGATGCGGCTTCAGCCGGAGACCGCCTGAGGCAATACGTCGAACCGCTCAGGACGGCGTCTCCAGCCTTTGGTCCAGATCAACCGGCCCCAGCACGGCCTCGTCAGGTATACCCTCGAACCCGGCGACAGAGCCACCATAGCGCTCAGCAAACCGCGCGGCGTCCTCAGGCGAAGCAAAGGGGACGACTTCCGGCGCCCCCATGCCGCCGGCGACGTTGGAACCGACCACGAAATGCGCCTGCCTGGCATCGATCCAATTCTTGGTGCCAGGATGTTCCCAGCTTGGTGCCGCGCCCATGTCGCTCACATAGATGGCAGTGATATCCGCATCCCGTTCCGGGCTTTTCACATAGGCCGCCAGATCGCGCACCTGGGCAAAGAACAGGGGTGCCGGAAAACCGTCCAGATGGATTTGTCCCTTGGGTCCGCCGTGTTCAGCGACATTCATCTGGCAGAAGTAGCTGAGCGCCGCCTCTGTCAGCTCCACCGGAGCAGGCGGCGCCTTGGCCTCCTCCTCCTGGCAGGCAGACAGCACCAATGCGGCAGCAAGGATCAGGCGTTTCATGGCTCCACCCTCCGGAATGCAGCGCAGGCCAGCAGGAAGCCCAGCGCGGGCCATAGCAAGAGCGACAGTGGCGCGGCCCAGGCGGGCAGCGCACTCGCCGCGCCAGCCATGCCGCTGGACAGCGCCACGCTTTCCGAGGCCGCCACATTCCACAGCCGGAAGGCATCCGCCGGGTTGGCGACCATCACCCACGGGAAAATCTTCTGGGTGAATATCCCGCCGCTGTCCATCACTACGGCCCCAAGCAGGCCAAGGTCATAGAGCACCACAAACACCAGCCACACACCCGCAGACAGACCCGCCGCGGCAGTTGCACTGCTGCTAAGCGCCGACAACGCATAGCCCAGCACGAGGAACACCGCCCCCAGCAGGATCGAGGTCAGCACCAGCCGCCCCAGTGCCATCAGGCTCTCCGGCCCCGCGCCGCCGAACCAGGCGGCAACCGCACCCGCCGCACCAAAGCCAATGATCATGGCAACCGCCAGGGCTGCCAGATGCGCCATCAGCTTGCCCAAGAGGATCTCTGCCCGCCCAGCAGGATAGGCCAAGAGCAAAGCAAGGCTGCCCCGGTCGCGGTCGCCCGCCACCGCGTCAAACCCCATCATCAGCGCCAGCAAAGGCGCCAGGTAGACCGACAGCGTTGTCATCGAAGCTACCGAGACCGTCAGCATGTCCACCCCCAGCGTTCCCGTCGGCGCCGATCCGGCAAAGGACAGCGCCAGCGCAAAGGCCAGCATGATCAGCGTGGCCATGAACAGCCAGCGGTTGCGCCGCAGGATCAGCATCTCGGCACGGGCAATGGCAAAGGCACGTCTCATTTGCGGTCCTCCCCGGAATAATGGCGATAGAGGTCTTCCAGCCGCGGCGGCACCATGTCGATATCGGCCACCGCGTCACCCATGGCGGCGATTTTGCGCAGCTCGGCCATCTTGTCCTGCGGTGAACACAGGATCTCGACCGAGGCGCCGTTGATCCGCCGCCCGCCGGTCTGGGCAGCGATCCGGTCAGCCTCTGCCCCGCTGGCCTGCACCCGCAGCTTGACCGGCAGCCCGGCCTGGGCCGACAGGCCCGCCAGCGTGTCGTCCGCCACTTTCACGCCCTTGCGCAGGATGGCGATGCGGTCGGTGCGCGCCTCCACCTCGGTCAGGGCGTGGGAGGCGATCAGCACCGCTGCGCCCTGTTCGGCCAGTTCGTTGATGATCGCGTAAAGGTCCTGCCGCGAGATCGGGTCCAGCCCGCTGGTCGGCTCGTCCAGCAGCGCCAGCTTCGGGCGACCCAACAGCACCTGCGCCAAGCCCAGCCGCTGCCGCATCCCCTTGGAATAGGCGCCAATGCGGCGGTGCATCGCCTCGCCCAGACCAACCCGTTGCAAGAGGCCGTCAATGTCCGCGCGTTCGCCGGCCAGGCGGGCAAACAGCGACAGCTGCTCATGCCCGGTCAACGCCGGGTGGAAGCTGACGGCCTCTGGCAGAAAGGCGGTGGCGGCCCGCGCCGCAGCACTGCCGGGGGCTGCACCGCAAATGCGGATGCTGCCGCCCTCATGCCGGATCAGGCCCAGTACTGCCTTGATCAGCGTCGACTTACCCGCGCCGTTGTGACCCAAGAGAGCTAGACGCTCGCCCGGCGCGATGTCCAGGTCGATGCCATGCAGCACCTGGGTCCTGCCGCGGAACTTGTCCAGCGCGCGGATCTGCAGCGGGCTGTTTGCGTTATCCATCTTGTTCAACCTTTCTGGCGGCTCCGGGCCGCTCCGGCCGCATCAGCGGGTGGCTGTCGATCACCCCGCCGGGCAGCAGCGCCGGGAACGCCGACTGCGACCAGCGCACCAGCTGCACCGCGGGCGAACCCATCAAGAGTTTCGCCGCCGGCTGGGTCCACAGCACATGGTCCATGCTGTCATTCGGACGGTAGGGCGCATCGGCGATGCCATTTCCGTCCACGTCAAAGCCTGCGAAGTCGGACCAGTAGTTGCCACGGCCCTCCTCGCTCCACTCCACCCATTTGGTGGAGACAAATTTCACCTGATGCCGGTTGCCGACAAAGGCGTTCCCAACCATCCGGTTCCCATCGCTGCCGGCGGTGAAATGGATACCGATCCCGCAGCCCTCGAACCAGTTGCCGGAGAAATCATTCTTGTGCGCGTTATAGAGGAAGGTGCACTTATCCTTGGCTCCCTTCACATAATTGCCGCGCACCTCGCCCTGGTTGGCGTAGTTCAGCATCACCCCGTGATCGCGGTCATTCAGCGAGACATTCCCGGTCACCTTGACCCGTTTGGAGAACATCACGGCATAGCCCAGGTGATTGCCGATCGAGACATTGCCCGACACCTCGGAATTGTCAGCGTACATGTAATGCACGGCAAAACGCAGATCGCGGAAGGTGTTGTTCGTAAACGTGTTCTTCTTGGAGCTGTTCACAAAGATCCCGTCGCGGCCAAAGCGGATGTCGTTGCCATCCACCACCGCGCCCGGTGCGTTCCAGACATAGACCCCGTTGCCGCGGGCATTCATGTGCCGGTCCAGGCGGCCCTCGATCCGGTTGCCTTGCACGAGGCTGTCCTTGGCGCCGTGTATGTCCACGCCGTAAAGGTTGCCCAGCAGCACATTGTTCAGGATCCGCGGTGCCTTCGCGGTCTTGGTCAGCTTGATGCCGCTGTCGATCTCCTGATGCGAGGAGCCGGAGCCGACAACCGTCAGGTTTTGCACGGTCACGCCGGGGCCGGTCACCGTGATGACCGACCCCAGCCCCCGGCCGTCCAATGTGGCGTGGCCCTGCCCGTCCAGGGTGACAGGCCGGTCCAGCACCAGAGTTTCGGCATATTCGCCGGCGGCGAGGCGGAGGGTGTCGCCATCCACCGCCTGCGCCAGTGTCTCAGCGATGGCCCCTGCCCGGTTGGGCACATCCCAATCCGCCGCCCACGCAGGCGCCAGGCCGGCAAGGGCCGCAACCAGGGATATGGGCAGGAGCCGTTTCATGGCTTAAGCGCTCCGCGGCTCAACCAGCATCCGGCCGCGCATCTCCATGTGAAGCGCGTGGCAGAACCACTGGCAATAGTACCAATGCACGCCCGGACGTTCGGCAATGAAAGTAACCGAGGCAGTTGCCAGCGGCCCGACCTCCATCGCGATGCCGAAGTTCGACAGGCAGAAGCCGTGGGTCAGGTCGTCGATATCATCCAGGTTGGTGACATAGACGGTGACCTCGTCGCCCTGCTTGACGGTGAACTTCTCAAGGCTGAAGTTCGGCGCCTGGCTGGACATGTAGACCCGAACCTTGTCACCGTCGCGGATGATGGTGTCCTGATAATCGTCCAGATCGACGCCATCCGCCTCGGCCTGCTTGCGCGCATCTTCCCACATCGGGTCGTTGCGCTGCCAAGTGCTCGCCGGGTTCACCTTGGAGCGGTGAACGATGATCGAGTCATGCGGCTCGGCAAAGGTCGGGCCGTCGTGCACCACCTTCATCTTGTCGCCGGAAATGTCGATCAGCTGCTCGTTCTCGGGCTTCAGCGGTCCCACGTTCAAGAACCGGTCCTTGGAGAACTTGTTCATCGAAATCAGCCACTTGCCGTCCGCCTCGGCGGTTTCGCCCATGGAGGTGGAGTTGTGGCCCGGCTGGTACTGGACGTCGACCTTGTCCATGATCGGGTCCACGTCGGCGCCTGCGTAGGCTTCGATTGCCTTGGCGATGTCCCATTTCACCACCTGGCTGTCCAGGAACAGGGTGGTGTAGGCATAGCCGCGGTTGTCAAAGGCGGTGTGGAGCGGACCAAGGCCCAGTTGCGGTTCCGCCACGATGGCCGAGCGCGGGTCGGCATCCGCATCAAACAGCGCGTCCAGCTTCTCGACGTCGATCACCGAGACGGTCGGCGACAGCTTGCCGTTGACGCAGACGTGCTTCTTGTCCGGTGCGGTGTTGATGCCGTGCGGCGAGTTCGGGATCGGGATATACCGGGTCAGCTTGCCCGGCGCGCCCTTGCGCCCGTCAACCACCTTGGCGCCGTTCAGCTCCTGATACTCGCCAGCCTCAATCGCTGCCTCGATGGCTGCGATGTTGAAGACAACCACGTGGTCCAGCTCGTTCTCGGTCATCTCGGCCAGGGTCATTCCCATTTCCGAGTTGTAGGAGGTCGAGTAGGCGTATTTGCCCTGATAGTCGCAGTCGGTGTTGTCCAGGTTGCCCGAGACGATCACCTGCCAGGCGACTTCCATGGTGTCGCCATCGATGGCGGAGAAGATGTTCACGTATTGCGACGGATCATCCAGGATCTGGCCGTCGTTGATCAGCGGCGCTTCGTGCTCGCCGTTGGCAAAGACATAGCCGGTGCGCGGGAACTTCTGCGGACGCAGGCCGTGGATGTCCTTGGCATTGGGGATCTCGATTATCTTGTCGCACTTCATCACGTCGCAGCGGACGCGGGCAACGCGGGTGTTGGCCTTGTCGTTCATGAACAGGTAGCGGCCGTCATAGGTGCCGTCGGTGAACGACATATGCGGGTGGTGCAGGTCGCCGTTGTCATAGGTGACCTTGCCGTTGGCGGCCAGGAATTCCTTGGTGTCCGGCAGCAGGCCTTCGGTCAGGATCTTCAGCGACTCGTTGGTCTGCCCCCAGCCGGTGGCCGAGCAGCGGTTGAACACCGGCACCCGCATGAGCTCGCGCATGGACGGCACGCCCATGATGCGCAGTTCGCCAGTCTGCCCCGACGACCAGAAGCCGTAATATTCATCCAGTTCACCGGGCTCCAGGCCGAAACCGGCTGCCTGCGCAGGCTTCGCGCCCAGCAGTGCGGAACCGGCACCGGTCGCCGCCAGAACGGCGCCGGAGGCAGTGGCCCCCAGAAGGCCGCGGCGGGTGACGGGCAGTTTGTTTTTCAGGTCTTCAGACATGATGTCCTCCTTCAGGAAACTTTGATCCTGTTCGCGTTGGGGTGATTGGCCGGCGGCCGGCCCAGAGTTACATCCGGCCCCGGGCTGCCGGTTTTGGCCCGGCGTTTCAGCTGTTTGATCACAACCGGGCATTTGGCTTCGGATTGGTACAGAACCTGGCAATGCAGGCAGTCAACACATTCGTTCGGGTTGATCTCACCGGTTGGGTGGATGGCCTGAACGGGGCACTCGTTGGCACAGGTCTGGCAGGGGTGGCCGCATTCGTGGTAGCGCTTCAGCCAGTCGAACATCCGCACCCGCGCCGGGATCGCCAGCGCCGCGCCCAGCGGGCACAGGTAGCGGCAGTAGAAGCGTTCTATGAACAACCCGGCCAGCAAGAGCGCCACGGCAAAGACCACAAACGGCCAGTCGCGCACGAACTTCAGGATGATCGCGGTCTTGAACGGTTCCACCTCGGCGTAGGTTTCCGCCAGCGGAATCGACACCATCGAGATGCCGAACAGGCCGAGGAAGATCATGTATTTCGCAGGCCACAGGCGCTCATGCAGCCCCCACGGCAGGGTGATCTGCGGCACCTTGAAGGCGCGGGCGATCTTGTTTGTCAGCTCCTGCAGCGCGCCGAACGGGCACAGCCAGCCGCAATAGGCGCCCCGGCCCCAGAACAGCAGTGCTGCAGCAACCGCAAACCATTGGATAAACACCAGCGGATCCAGCAAAAAGGCATCCCAGGAAAAGCCGCTGCGCAAAGACCCCGCCAGCGCCATCAGGTTCACCACGCTCAGCTGCGCATTGGCGTACCAGCCCAGGAACACGAGGGTGACGGTCAGGTATCCGATGCGGAACCAGTAGAAGGTGCGCGCATTCACGGTCGCCTGGAACTGGAAGAAGAACACCCCTGTCAGCACCAGCAGCATCACGCCCAGCACACCGATCTCGACGGTGCGGTCCTTCCAGATCCGCTGCCACAGCGCCGCTTTGGCAGCAGCTTCGCCGGTGTCGTCCTCCACAACTTTGGGCGCAGGCGCGGCGGGCAGCAGATATTGTTCCGGCAGCTTATAGCCCAAATCAAAAGTCAGGAACGCCCGCTCCAGCGCGCCCACCGACCGCTGCACCAAGAGCTGCAGGCGGAACGGCTCAGCAGGATCAAACTCCGCATCTGCCAGGATCTTGAACAAGTCCAGCTCGCCAAAGCTGGGGCTGTCCGCCGTGGCCAGCTCTCCCAGCCGCTTGTGCTGGCGGTCAAAGAACCGCACCGAGGCATCGCCCTGGATCATCTGGATCCGGTCAAAGATACCGCCGCGGACATAGCCCGAACCCTTGAAGCTGTAGCTTCCGCGCCCCAGCACCAGGATGGCGTGCTCGCCCTCCTTCAGCCAGGACTTCAGGTTCCGGTACTCCGCCTCGCCCAGCAGCGACTTGCCGATCGACGGCACCGAAACCAGAGCCATGTGCATGTCGATGAAGGTGTCGTCCGGCGCGCCGCGCTCACGGCGGCGGATCGCGCGCTGGTCACCGGTGGCCTCAAAGGCCGCGTTGATCTGGCCGACGTCCAGCGTCATCCGCCGCACAGAGCCGTCGCCCGCCAGCATGGTCCAGTCCGCGACCTCCTCGCGGGTCATGTCAACCTCACGCTTCGGCCCGTCCGGCTGGACCGGTGACAGCCCGCCCAGCCCCAGCGCCCGGGCCACCTTGATGCCCGCCCGCACCAGGCTGTCATCGATCACCATTATCGTCACCGTCGCGCCAGAAATAATGTCGAGGTCATGGGCATCGCCGCCCGCCACCGCCTCAGCCTTGAGGTCGAGCCCGGCGTAGCCTTCGGTCAGCTTGACCATCTTGGAATTGGGGATGCCGATCAGCACGATAGGTTCGGAGTGCTTGACCAGCTTTACGCCTGTCAGCACCGCATCGGTGTCGATCGCGGCCACCACATGGATCGGCTTGCCGCTGTATCCGGTGGTGCCGACAAAATCGGAGGTCAGAAAGGCGTAGGCGACCGTTTCGCCCGCTTTCAGCACTGGCGCCACCGGCACATCGGCGCGCACCGGGCCAAATGCCTCGGCGCCGGGCACCAGATCAGCAGGTGTCAGTTCTGTCAGGAAAGAGTCGAGGCTGTCTGCCTCGGCTGTCACCGCACATACAGCGGTGAGTGTCATCACAAGGGCTGTCAGCCAGCCCCGGAAGGCGCGTGTCAGGACCATGGCGCCTCTCCTTTGCTTTGAGTGGCTGCCACGGACGCGCTGGGTGCGCGTTCGGATTCTATCTTGGTCACCAGCGGAGGGCCGCGGCCCTCATGCCAGTATTGCGCCGGGTTGGACTGGACTGCAGTGCCCGCGGGCAGCAGCACAGCACAAACTGCCGTCCGGCTGA
Source organism: Leisingera coralii (assembly GCF_049056525.1). Taxonomy (NCBI): domain Bacteria; kingdom Pseudomonadati; phylum Pseudomonadota; class Alphaproteobacteria; order Rhodobacterales; family Roseobacteraceae; genus Leisingera; species Leisingera coralii. The sequence continues at coordinate 19,341 of NZ_JBHUPT010000060.1, forward strand.
TGCCGGATGGCTGCGGGCTCACCGGCCCGGCCCCGTTTTCAGCTGCGCACAGGGCGCAGGTGCTGCACTTGGGGCAATCCTGCTGTTCTTGGCTGTCCTCGGCGGCAACCTGAATCTCCACCACGCCAAACTCGCCGCAGATCTCGATCATCTCGCCACCGACAGCTGCCTGCCCCGCACCGGGAAAGGCCACCTGCAGCACCAGCATGATAACCGCGCACAGCCCTGCCAGCCGCCGGGCAAACCCGGCGCGAAAGGCGGAAGATGTGAAAAGGGTGCGCGGCATCTGTTACAAGATTCTCTTGCTGCATTCGCCGCCGACACTACTGGGAACAGCAGCGCCGCAATTTGATGTATGTCAGATAAACCTGATTTTTTGGGACATTCTCCGGCCGCCCCCGGAACGGCCTAACCCCCCGGCATTTCAGCCTTTCTCAAGCCGCCGGAAGGCCAAAGCAATCACCCCTGCGATGGCCATATAGACAACAGCCAGAAGCAGCAGCGGCTCATAAACGATGAATGTATCGGCCCGCACACGGGAGGATACAGCATAGATCTCCACCACCGTGATCGTCGCCACCAGCGGCGTTGCTTTCAGCTGCAGGATGGTTTCGCCGCCCAAGGTCGGCAGCACATTGCGCACCGCCTGTGGCAGCCAGATCCGGCGGAACATGGTGAAGCGCGGCATGCCAAAGGACTTGGCCGCCTCCAGCTGCCCCTTGGCCACGCCGGAGAACGCGCCCCGCATCACCTCGCCCTCATAGCCCGCATAAGACAGGGTCAGCGCCAGCACCGCATAGGGCCAGGCCTGCCGCAGGTAGGGCCACAGCTCGGAGGAGCGGATCCATGGGAACTGCGGAAACAGTGAGCCCAGCCCGTAATAGAGCAGCCAGATTTGCAACAAGAGCGGCGTACCGCGGATGATGGTGCAGAAAGTACGGGCCGGAATGGACAGATACCAGGGGCCAACCGCCTGCGCCAATCCCAGCGGCACTGCCAAAAGGAAGCCAAGGAAGGTCGAGACCGCCAGGATCCAGATCGTGGCCCACAGCCCTTCCAGCGCCAAGGGCGCGTATTTCGGGATCCAGTCCCAGCGCAGCGCAAAGGCGCACCAGATCACCATCGCCGCAAAGACCAGCATCATCACGATGCGGTGCGGCTGCATCAGGTCCTTCAGGCCAATCATCGCGTGCCTCCCTTCAGCGAGGGCTGGCCGCGCCTTGCCCATTTCTCCACCCGGGCAAAGACCGCGCCAGAGCACAGCGTCACCATCAGGTACAGAAAGCCCGCCGCCAGGAAAAAGGTGAAATAGGCCCGCGTGCTGCTCGCCGCCTGGCGGGTTTCCAGCGTCAGCTCATTAAATCCGACCACTGCCAGCAGCGCGGTGTCCTTAGTGGCGATCAGCCAAAGGTTCGCTAACCCCGGCACCGCAAAGCTCATCATCGCCGGGATCGTCACCCGCCGCATGATCATGAAGGCCGGCATCCCGTAGGACTTCGCCGCCTCGATCTGCCCCACTGGCACCGCCTTAATGGCGCCGCGCAGCACTTCGGTGGCATAGGCCCCCTGCACCACGCCCAATACCCAGATGCCGGCCGCAACGCCGTTGATCTCGACCCGACCGCCACCCATCGCCTCGGAGATCTTGTTGATGATATCGCTGCCCACGTAATAGAGGATCAGGATCAGCACCAGTTCCGGCACCGCCCGGATCACCGTGGTGTAGATGGCGAGAAGATCACGCGTGACCTTCCCGCCGTAGAGTTTGCCATAGGCCCCGAACAGCCCGATCACCAGCCCCAGCCCAAAAGCGCCAAAGGCGATCTGCAGGGAGTTGGCAAGCCCGCGCAACAGGTTGCCTCCCCAGCCCGACAGCGACAGCAGCTCTGCGCTGGCGCCGAGGCCCAGTAGTTCGAACAGTCCGGTCACGGCAGCACCTTAGTAGATGCTGGTGGTGAAGTATTTGGCAGTGATTTTCTCGTGGGTGCCGTCGGCCAGGATCGCCGCGATACCCTTGTTCAGCGCCTCGCGCAGCGCGTCGTCGCCCTTGCGCACGCCAGCGCCGACACCGCGGCCCAGGATCGCCGGGTCATCCGCCACCGCGCCCTTGATCTCGCAGCAGCCGCCGGTGTCCGACCCGACGAAATCCGCCATTGCGATGCTATCCGCCTGGGTCGCGTCGATGCGGCCCGCAAACAGGTCCTGGTTGGCTTCATCCTGGGTCTGGTAAACCTTCAGCTCCGCATCCTTGAAGTATTCCTGCGCATAGGCTTGGTGGATGGTCGAGGCCTGGATGCCGACAATCTTGCCCGCCAGAGATTCCGGTGTCGGCGCAATGTCCATCGACTTGTCCGCCACAATCACCGCCGGGGTGTTGTAGTAGGGATCGGAGAAATCAATGGTCTTCATCCGCTCCTCGGTGATCGACATGGAGGCCATGATGGCGTCGATCTGCTGGCCGGTCAGCGACGGAATGATACCGTCCCAGGCCACCGGCGTGATCACGCAGTCCAGTTCAGCCGCGGCGCAGACCGCGCCAATCACCTCGACCTCCCAGCCGACCCAGTTGCCGGAGCTGTCGAGCGAGGCAAACGGCGGATAGGGTTCGGCAGCGATGCCGATTTTCACCTGTTCCGCAGCCGCGGCACCAGCGGACAGAGCGGCAGCCGTGGTGGCTGCGGTAAGCAATGCTTTCAGTTTCATCTTAATCTCCCAGTTGGTTTTTATTTTGGTGGTAGAGGATCAGGCGACCGAGCTCAGGAATTGCTTCAGCCGGTCTGATTGCGGGTTGCCAAAGACCTCGGCAGGCGGCCCCTGCTCTTCGATGCGGCCCTGGTACAGGTAGACAACGTGGTTCGCGACTTCGCGTGCGAACTTCATTTCATGGGTCACCAGCAGCATTGTGCGCCCCTCGGCAGCCAGGTCGCGGATCACCGTCAGCACCTCGCCCACCAGTTCCGGGTCCAGCGCCGAGGTAGGCTCGTCAAACAGCATCGCCGACGGGTTCACCGCCAGCGCCCGGGCAATCGCCGCCCGCTGCTGCTGGCCGCCGGACAGATAGGCAGGATAAGTGTCCTCCTTGCCGCCCAGCCCCACCCGGTTCAGCAGCTCATGCGCCCGCGCGACGGCCTCGGCCTTGGGCACTTTCAGCACATGCACTGGCACCTCGATCACGTTCTCCAGCAGCGTGCGGTGGGTCCACAGGTTGAACTGCTGGAACACCATCGCCAGCTTGGTCCGGATGCGTTCGATCTGCTTCTGGTTTGCCGGGCTGCCATCACCCCGCATCACCACTTCCTCGCCGCCGATCACGATCTTGCCGGAGCTCGGCGTCTCCAGAAAATTGATGCAGCGCAGCATGGTGGACTTGCCGGACCCGGAGCCGCCGATGAGCGCCACCACATCCCCCTGATGCGCGGTCAGATCAACACCCTTCAGCACTTCCAGATTGCCGAACGACTTGTGCAGATCCTCGACCCGGATCGCCTCCCGGCGCGTATCGGTTTCCGGAGCTGATGCGGCTGCTGCGACTGTGTCCATCTTTGCGTCTTCCCGAATTTTCCGATTGCAGTAAGCCGCGACTCGAGTAATTATGCAAGTGTATAATTTCTCCGCCAAGCAAAAAAGCAGGAGCTGAGGTGACCGACGAGCGCCGCAAATTCAAACGCGAATCCGCCGAGGCGCGGAAGGAAGCGCTGATCCTCGCCACCCTGGAATTGGTGGCGGAGAACGGCGTGCGCGGCGCCACGGTGCGGGGCATTGCCCAGCGCGCCGACGTCACCCAGGGGCTGATCCGGCATTACTTCAGCTCAAAGGAAGAGCTGATCATCGCCGCCTACGAGCACCACATGACCGCCATGACCGATCAGACATTTGCCCCCGCGGCGGGGGTGGACGGTACAGCACTGGCCAGGCTCACCGCCTTTGTGAATGCCTCGCTGACGCCGCCGGTTGTGGATCCACGGTCCATCGCGCTCTGGGCCAGTTTCCTCAACAAGGTGCAGCAGGACCCGCAGATGAAGGCCACACACGAACGCACCTATGCCTACTTCCGCGACCACCTGGAGGGGTTGATCGCCGCCGCGCTGGAGGAAGCCGGCCACCCGGCCGCATCCGCCCGGCTGCGCCAACTGGCGATTGCCTGCAATGCGGTGATCGACGGCCTGTGGCTGGAGGGCGGCGCCCTTCCGGACGCCTTTGCGCCGGGTGAACTGGCAGACATCGGACGGCAGTCGGTTGCCGCAATAACAGGTTTGAATTTGGAGCAGGAGGCTGAAAAGACATGAGGCTGACAGCAATCACTGAACGGCTGGCCGGACTGGGCGGCGGCAAATGGGAAGTGCACCTGAAGGCCCGGCAGATGGCCGCGGCCGGTGCCGACCTTGTGGAGATGACCATCGGTGAACCGGACGTGCCCACCCCGCCGGAACTGGTGGAAGCCGCTGCGCAGGCAATGCACGCAGGCCGCACCGGCTATTCCGACGGCCGCGGCGAGGCACATCTGCGCGCCGCATTGGCTGAATCCTACAGCGCCAGCCGCGGGCGGGAGTTCGGACCGGAAAACATCCTCTGTTTCCCCGGAACCCAAACCGCGCTTTACGCAGTGCTGCAAGGCGTGGCCGAACCCGGTACCGAAGTGCTGGTAGGCGACCCCATGTATGCGACTTACGAGGGTGTGATCCGCGCCTCCGGAGCGGAGATGGTGCCGGTGCCGCTGCGCCCGGAGGCCGGGTTCCGGATGCAAGCCAGTGACATTGCAGCGCGCATCACCCCGCGCAGCCGCGCCATCCTGCTGACAACCCCGCACAATCCGACCGGCGCCATTCTCGCCCCGCAGGACCTGCGCGAAATCGGCGAATTGGCAGTACAGCACGATCTATGGATCATCTCGGATGAGGTCTATGAGCAGCTGGTATTCGAGGGCGCGGAGTTCGTTTCGCCCCTATCCGATCCCGCCCTCGCAGAGCGGGTGATCGCGGTCTCCTCGATCTCCAAGTCCCACGCCGCACCGGGCTTCCGCAGCGGCTGGTGCGCCGGACCGGAGGCCTTCTGCACCGCCCTGCTGCCGGTGTCGGAGACCATGCTGTTCGGCAACCAGCCCTTCATCGCCGACATGACCGAAAGGGCGGTGCGCGAGGGCTCCTCGGTGGCCGCAGGCATGGCGTTCCGCTTTGCCGCCCGTGCCGCCCTGCTGGAACAGCGCCTGCATGGAGAGACCCGGCTGCACGTCCACCGCCCCGAGGCAGGCATGTTTGCCCTGATCGAGGTATCCGCAACCGGCATGGACGGCGACGCCTATGCCTGGGACCTGCTGAACAGCGGCGTTGCCGTGATGCCCGGCTCCGCCTTCGGCGAAGGCCTCAAGGACTGGGTGCGCGTTGCCCTGACAATTGATGACACCAGCTTTGCGACCGCCCTCGACCGGATCGTGGCGCACGCGAACTCCAAGGCACGAGGCGCGGCATGACCCGCAAGACAGTTGGCGAAGCCCTGGTCGCAGGGCTGAAGGCGCGCGGCGTTTCCTGCGTGTTCGGCATCCCCGGCGTGCACACGGTAGAGCTTTACCGCGGCCTGGCCGCCTCCGGCATTCGCCATGTCACCCCCCGTCACGAGCAGGGCGCGGGCTTCATGGCCGACGGCTATGCCAGGGTCTCCGGCCAGCCGGGTGTGGCCTTTGTCATCACCGGCCCCGGCCTCACCAACACGCTGACCCCGATGGCCCAGGCCCGCGCGGATTCGGTGCCGATGCTGGTGGTGTCCGGTGTCAACGCAAGCAATACGCTCGGCAAGGGCCACGGCCACCTGCATGAGCTGCCCGACCAGCACGCGCTAGCCAAGACCGTGGCGCTGGCTTCCGAACACGTCGCCCGGCCTGAGGTGCTGGAAGCCGCGTTGGACCGCGTTTTTACCCCTTTCTCGGCCGGCCGTCCCGGCCCAACCCACATCCAGATCCCGCTGGACGTGGCGGGCACTGCGTCTCAGGACGGACCGGCATCCCCCGCCGCCGCCCGGCCACAGCTTGACCCTGGCCAGATCTCCGACGCCGCGGACCGCCTGTCCAAAGCGGGCAAAGTGGTGATCCTGGCCGGCGGCGGTGCCAAGACTGCCGACGCGAACCTCCAGACGCTCGCGGAACGCCTTGACGCCCCGGTAGTGCAAACCGTCAACGCCCGCGGGTTGATGCACGCCCACCCGCTGACCGTTCCGGCCAGCCCCAGCCTGCAAGCCGTCCGGGCACTGATCGAGGAGGCCGATTGCGTGCTGGCCCTGGGAACGGAGCTGGGGCCGACAGACTACGATATGTACGCCACTGGCAGCATAGCTGCCATGGCCGGGCTGATCCGGGTCGACATCTGCAAAGACCAACTGGCCCGCCACAAAACAGAGCTCGCCATCCATAACCGGGCGGAGGACGCCATCTCCGCCCTGCTCGCTGCCTTGCCCGCAACCCCGAAGCAAAGCCGGGGCGCGGCGCGCGCTGAGCACACACGCGCCGCTGCCTTTGAAGAGATCGGAGCGGACTACCGCGCGCAGGTCGAGGTGCTGAACGCCATGCGAGCCGCAGTGCCAAATGCTCTGATGGTGGGCGATTCCACTCAGCCGATCTATGCCGGCAACCTCTACTACGACCACGACCGCCCCGGCGGCTGGTTCAACGCCGCCACCGGCTACGGCGCGCTCGGCTACGGCATCCCCGCCGCCATTGGTGCCGCCATCGCCGCCCCGGATACCCCGGTGGTCTGCATCGCCGGCGACGGCGGCGCCCAGTTCTCGCTGCCGGAGATCATGGCCGCCGTGGACGAAAACCTGCCTGTCACTTTCGTGATCTGGAACAACCGCGGCTACGGCGAGATCGCCACCTCAATGGAAGCCGTCGACGTCCCCGTCGTGGGCTGCGACCCTACCCCGCCGGAGTTCGGCCCCGCCGCCGCCTCCTTCGGCATTCCCTACACCCGCGTCCCGATGGAACCGCAGGCGGTTGCCGCAGCCGTCGGCGAGGCCAGCCGCAGCGGCACCCCTTCCATCGTCGAAATCGAAATCACCGGATCCGCTCCGGTCCAGGAGTAACCCCATGCGAAACCCCACATTCGAATTCACCCGCGCCATCACCCGCCGCCCTGCCGCCACCATCTCGCAAGGCCTGCGCGCCGAGGACATTGGCAACCCCAGCCTCGACGGAATGCTAAAGGCCCACGCAGCCTATGTCGCCGCCCTGCGCAGCACCGGCGCCGAGGTGATTGAGCTGGAACTGCTGGAAGCTTACCCCGATGCCCAGTTTGTCGAGGACACTGCCCTCTGCTTGCCTCAGGGCGCCATCCTGATGCGCCCCGGCGCCCCCTCGCGGCTGGGCGAAGTGGCGGAAATGGCCCCCACCCTGCGGGCCTGCTACGATGACGTGCGAGAAATCACTGGCCCCGGCCACGTGGAAGGCGGCGACATCCTGGTGACCGGCAAGGAGATCCTGGTCGGCCGCTCCGACCGCACAGATGCTGCCGGCGTGGCCGAACTGGCTGAGATCGCCGCTGAATGGGGTCACACCCTGCGCGAGGTCTTCACCCCCGAGGGCGTTCTCCACTTCAAGACCGACTGCTCGCTGATGGACGCGGAGACGATCCTGTCAACCAGACGCCTGGACGCCTCCGGCTGTTTCGAGGGCTACCGGGTGCTGCATGTGCCCGAAGGCGAGGAAGCCGCCGCCAATGCCATCCGCTTCAACAACCTGGTGCTGATGGCCGCAGGCTTCCCGCGCACCGCCGAAATGCTGGACAAGGCCGGTTTCGAGATCGTGGAGATCGACAACACCGACTGCGCCAAGCTGGATGGCGGCATGTCCTGCCTGTCTCTGCGCTTCTGACCGCCGCCGCCGCGATCCCCGCCGGTCACGAGCCCCCTGCAGCGCAACGGCGTTACAATTCAATCATGGACCTGTCAGGTTTCAGTGCCGCTCCGGTTTCTCATTTATGCGGCCTGACCCTCGAAGGCCAAGGGGCTTTTCCAGCCCGGGGCTGTGTCTGCGACGCGGGTTGTAGAATCCGTTGATGTGTTCGAAGGCCGCCAGTCCGGCGGCCCTCCTTGCCGGCCATGAGCGCGGCCAGATCAGCTCTGCCTTTATCGTCTTGAAGAAGGTCTCAAAGGCGCGGCCAGCTTGAACTCATAACAATTGCCCGTGCCGCTTATCGACGCCTTGCAACCGTGCTGGCGCAAGAGCTTCTGGTAGCCGTGAGAGCAGTATTGGCTGCCTCGGCCCGTGTGGCAGGTGCATCCTTTGGGTGTTTGCCGCAGGGCGAGTGCCGCATTCAATGCCCGGATCGCCTGATAGGGTTTCATTCGATTGTTAACAGCCCAACCGGCGGCGCGCCAGGAATGCAGGCCCGGGACAGCTGCCCAGGGACAAAGCGAACTGCTCCCGGATGCGGGCCAGGACAACCATATCCTTGCGCTGGCTGTTGCTGAGCAGCCGGCTGCGCCATGCCCGATAGCCGCGCGGGCTGCCGCGTAAACGGGTTGCTGCCGGTTTCGGGGCCGGCTTTTCGACGCTGACCCAAGCGGTTCATAGGAGACATTCCTTCAGCCGTTTTTCGCTGAGGTGCGGCTCTCGCATTTTTTCACTTCATGCTTCCTGTACCTTTCGCCAAGCTAGCTGACTGCGGTCCGGGATCTATCAACCCTGCGCCGCAGGTACGGCCTGGAAGGATCTGCGAGGCCAACCTGGGCAGTGAATGTACTGGCGAAGCAGTTCTTGCCGATGCTCCGCCAGATTTCGTTCAGATGTACTTGAACGCCCATTCGTTGTAGCCCTGCTCACCACGGTACCACAGGACCTGGTCGGTCTCGCTTTCGTGGTGGTTCCAGCGCTGCTTCTGCCCTTGCCCCATGGCCGCGCGCACCAGGGCTCTGCGCCGCTGGCTTTGAACGATATCGCGGGTCAGGGAAGCCTCATCCCATTTCGCTGCAACATCGTCCCGGAAGGCCGCGACGGTTTCCTTGTGCTCTGGGGACAGGACAAGGTTGATGCGCTCGTCGGGATCAGCCTCCAAGTCGAACAGCATTTCGCCGTCGTGAGAGGACGAGAGGAATTTGAAATTGCCGCGCCGGATCATGAAGATTGGCACCGGTGTCGCCTCGGCCAGGTATTCCGCATAAACGGTGCGTTCAGGCGCCGGGTTGCCCCGATCAAGCAAGGCCGTCAGCGCCATGCCTTCCAGCGGCTCCACTTCATTTTCGACACCGGAAATCGCATTGAACGTCGGCACAAGATCCACCAGGGACGTCAGCTCGCTGACCCGCTGGGGTGTAATCCACGGGGCGGACAGGATCAGTGGGACGCGCAGGGCCTTTTCGAAGAAGTGCTTCTTGAACCACATGCCGCGCTCGCCCAGCATTTCACCGTGGTCCGAGGTGAAGATGATCGCGGTATTCTTGTCGGCACCGGTTGCCCGCAAGGCATCCAGCACCCGCGCGACCATGCTGTCGATATAGCTGATCGACCCGTAATAGGCGTGGATGGCGCGCTGCACGTCCTCGTCGCTGAATTCGATCCCCAGCATCCCGAAATCCTTGAGCAGCCGCACGGAATGCGGATCGTGCTGCTGTTCGGGCAAGGCGCCGACGCGCGGCATGGGAATCTCCTTGCCCTCGTAGAGATCCCAGAATTCCTTGCGGCACAGATAGGGTTCATGCGGGTGGGTGTAGGACACCTGCAGGAAGAAAGGACGCTCATCGTCTGAGCGGGCCATGTCGAAGATGTGCTGGACCGCCTTGAAGGTGACCTCTTCGTCATAGTCAATCTGCACCGACCGTTCGCAGATCCCGGCAATCCGCACGGCGCGCGGGTCATTGGTGTCGCGCTTGCCCTCGTTGCCCCAGTTCGGCACCCAGGCAAAGTCCGCCGGGTAGAGATCGGCGGTCAGGCGTTTCTCGAAGCCATGGAACTGGTCCGGCCCGATAAAGTGCATTTTGCCCGACAGCGCGGTCTGATAGCCGGCCGCGCGCAGGTAGTGGGCATAGGTCGGGATCTCGGCCGAAAACTCGGCCGCGTTGTCGTAGGCCCCCACCGCCGAACACAGCTGCCCGGTCGCCATGGAAAACCGTGACGGCGCGCAGAGCGGGAAGTTGCAATAGGCGTTTTCAAACACCACACCGCCGTCGGCCAACGCGTCCAGCGTCGGGGAATGGCAGATCTGGTCACCGTAGGCCCGCAGCGCCGAGGCGGTCAGCTGGTCGACCTGAATGAACAGGATATTGGGTTGCTTGCTCATGACTTAGCCCTTTTGAAGCAGTGTACGCACCGCCCCGACGGGGCCGGTTTCATACCATTTCTTGTGATTACGCTCGCGGGCGGAGATGCCGAAGCTCTGCGAGGTCCGGTCGATGACGATGGCCAGGAACACGATGCCTAAACCGCCGACGGTGGCGAGCCCCATGTCCAGGCGGCCGATGCCGCGCAGCACCATCTGGCCCAGCCCGGTGACCGAGATCATCGAGGAGACAACCACCATCGACAGCGCCATCATGATGGTCTGGTTAACGCCGGCCATGATGGTCGGCATCGCCAGCGGCAGCTCGATCTTATAGAGCGTCTGACGGTTGGAGGCGCCGAAGGCCCGCGCTGCCTCGACCATATCGGGCCGGACCTGCCGGATGCCCAGGTTGGTCAGGCGCACCACCGGTGGCAGCGCATAGATGAAGGTCACGATCACGCCCGAGACGTTGCCGATCGAAAACAGCATCACGATGGGCACCAGGTAAACGAAGGACGGGATCGTCTGCATCAGGTCCAGAACCGGCTGCAGGACCATCCAGAAGCGGTTGTTCTTGGCTGCGACCACGCCCAGCGGGATCCCGATCAGCGAACAGAACACCACGCAGGTCAGCACGATCGACAGCGTCGTCATGCTTTCTTCCCAGGCGCCCATCAGGCCGATAGCCGCCATGCAGGCCATCGCAATCAGACCCAGCCTGCGTCCGCCGGCCTGCCAGGCGACCAGCGCGATGATGGCGAGCATCAGCAGGTCCGGCGCTCCGGTCAGCGCGTCCTCAAGCCCTGTCAGCACAATGTCGAACGGCACCTTTACCGCTTGGAAAACAAAGCGGAAGTTGTCCACGACCCATTGCAGGGCGGCTTCTACCCAGCCGCCAATGGGCACCCATTCGGTGTCGAATATGTTCCAGAAATCCATTTCCGCCTCCCTTTAGCCGCGCATTGCTGTCAAGGCAGCCTTGATGGTGATCCGGCCAACCGGCGCGTGGTCAGGGCTGACCACGGTAACGGGTGACTGATCCTCCATGAAGTGATCCATGATTTCGCCCAGCTCAGCATCCGGGCGCACCTGTTTCGCCGTCGCCTGGCTGCCGTTCAGCGGCTCCATGATTGTTTCCGCCCGCACCAGGCCGATGCGGCTGATCCCCTTGACGAATTCCGCCACATAGTCGTCCTTCGGATTGGTCACGATCTCTTCCGGGGTGCCGATCTGCACGATTTCGCCGTCATTCATGATGGCGATGTGATCACCCATCCGGATCGCCTCATCGAGGTCGTGGGTGATAAACAGGGTGGTCTTTTTCATATGCGCGGACAGGTTCAGAAACTGGTCCTGAAGCTGGCGCCGGATCAGTGGGTCCAACGCCGAGAAGGGCTCATCCATCAGCAGGATTTCTGGATCCGCTGCAAGCGCACGCGCAAGGCCGACACGCTGCTGCATGCCGCCCGACAGCTGATCGGGGTAATGGTCGATCCAGCCGGTCAGATCCATCGCCGCCAGCGCTTTCTCCGCCGCTGCGCGCCGATCAGCGGGACCGATATCCCGCACCTCCAGACCAAAGCCCACATTCTCGCCCAAGGTGCGGTGCGGCCACAGTGCCATATGCTGAAACACCATGCCGATGGTTTCGGCCCGAAGCTGCCGCAGCTCGGTTTCGCCCATGGTATCGACGCGCTTTCCGGCCACGTGGATCTCGCCCGCGGTCGGCTCGATCAGCCGGTTCACGTGGCGCACCAGGGTGGATTTGCCAGAGCCGGACAGACCCATGATGCAGAAGATCTCACCCTTTTTGACGGAGAAACTGGCGTTGCGCACGCCGAGGACACAGTCGAACCTGTCGCGCACTTCCTCTTTGCTCAATCCCTCGGACAGAACAGCCTTCATGGCTTCGTCCGATCTGCGCCCGTAGATTTTCCACAGGTCACGGCATTCGATTTGCGCTTCACTCATGGCGCAGTCCTTTCCGGAAAATGGGCGCAGCCGGGGCTGCGCCCGCCAACTTCAGGGAGGAGATCAGTTGGCTGTGACGGCCTCGGCGACCCAAGCGTCGAACTGGGCCTGGTTGGCAGAAACCCAGTCCTGGGCATGGCGCCGGAAATCTTCCAGCGTGTTTTCCCCGTCGCGCAGCTTCACCTGAGCTGCATTGACCGCGGAAATTGGAATTTCGACGAGTTCAAAGAACCTGGCTGCTGCCGGGTTTTCTTCGAGAAACGTGTTGTTGGCGACGATGTAGACGTCGTTCACCGCAAATCCCGCGTCGAACTCCCCCTCCGACGGCACGCCGATCTGCACCACGTCCTCACCCGGCACCAGCACATCGCTTATCCAGTTGGGTGTCCAAGTGTAATACAGGATTGCACCGCCTTCATTGTAGCGGGTGATGGTGTCAGCCATGATCGCGAAATAGCTGCCCTGGTCATGCTGCACCGCGTCGCGCAGCTTGTACTCGTCCAGATGGTCTTCGATGGTCAGCTCGCAGCCCCAGCCCGGGTTGCAGCCGGACATGTTGGCCCGCCCGTCACCGTCGCTGTCGAACAGGGTGGCCAGTTCCGGGGCGGCCAGCTGGCCAATATTGGTAATACCGTGGGCCTCGGCAGTTTTCTTGTCGATGAAATACCCCTGCCCGGCCCCGGTGATGGCCGCATTGACCCGGGTCATCACAGCCTCGCCACCCGATTTGTCGAAGAAATCGTTATGCAGCGGTTTCCAGTGATTAAAGGTGTAGTCCGCATCGCCGGAAGCGACTGCCAGGTGGACAGCAGGGAAGTCCGCCTCCAGCGTTTCCTCAACCTCGTACCCCAAGGCCTCCAGCCCAAGCTGGACCACCATGTGCTGGAACCAGGCATTTGCCGGCGACCCCTTTATCGGGGACACAGACACGCCCTTGCCGGGCTGGTCTGCCGCCATGGCGGGCAGCGCAAGTGTTGCGGCCAAAGCCGTCGTCAGTGCGAGTTGAGCCAGATACTTCATTGTTTCCTCCCTTGCACACAGCTGTTTCCAGGGCTGCGCAATCTGATCCTGCTCTATGTTTTGGCAGAAATCGCATTCTGTGAAGTTCCAAAGTTCTGTGCAAAATGTTAACCACAGCGTTATGGTAAATCTTCGCAAAACCCTTAGCAAAATGCCTCATCTGATCACTTTCGAGGCCGCCTGCCGAAATGCAAACTTTACGAGAGCAGCCGAAGAGCTGGGTGTCACGCGGGTCTCGGTCAGCCGCCAGATTGCCGAATTGGAAGAAAGGCTTGGGGTTACGCTGTTCTACCGGCATCACCGCAAGGTTACGCTGACCCAGGCCGGGCGGGCGCTGGAGGCCGAAGTGTCCCCGGCGCTGCATCAGATCGCTTCCGCCTTGCAAAACGTCTCGGCACGGACGAGCGAATCCCGGCTGACTGTTACCACGACATCAGCCTTTGCCACGTACTGGCTGATGCCGCGGCTGGTCGGTTTCAGCAACCTTCACCCGGAAATCGAACTGAACCTGGTTGTCACGGACCGCAAGCTTGATCTTGAGGCCGAAGACGTGGACGTGGCTATCCGCTACTCAAAAACACCGCCGCCCTGGGAAAAGGTCACCCCCCTGCTGCAGGAGCGGGTATTTCCCGTTGTCAGCCCGAAATACCAGGCGCGGACTGCGCTCGCCCGCCCTGAGGACCTGCTGAAAGAGAACCTTCTGCACCTTTCAGGGATCTACCGCCCAGGCGCCCGCTGGCCGAACTGGTTCCGGCACAACAACGTCGCGCCGCCGCCTGAATCCAGCGGCGTGGTGATGAATACCTATATCAACATGCTGCAGGCCGCTATTGCCGGGCATGGCGTTGCACTGGCGGGCAACCCGCTGGTCGACCCCTATCTGGAGGACGGTTCGCTGCAAAGGCTGGACGGGTTCCTCGAGATCGAGCGCGACTATTTCTACCTGATCGACACCACCGGAGATCAGGAGAACGCGCAGCTGTTCTGCGACTGGATACGGGGGCAAACGCTTAACGTTTCCGGGTCAGCTCAAGCAGAGCAGGCAAGTGCGGACGTTACATAACGACAACGGCGCCGCCGACCAGCAGCACAGCGTTGAGCATACCCCACAGCGTCATCTGAAAATGCGTGTTCTGGCCGCCTTCGTGCCCGAACCAGTAGCAGAACCAATTGCCGGCAATCAAAAACCCGCACCAGGTCGCGGTAAACATCAAGGTTCCGGCCAGTCCCAGGGCGATGGCCGTGTCCTGTGGCAGCCGCCCGGCGGCGGACATGGCAAGCGCAGCTGATCCGGCCCAGAGCGCGGCCGTGGCCGCGATTTCCCAAACGACAATGCACCGGAACAGGCCCCGGCGCAGCCTGCTGCTGGTGACCCGGCGATAAGCGACAAAGCGGTAGGCTTCCGGGTATTCCTCCCGCATGCGGGTCATGTCCATGACCTCGGCGGTGTAGGTTTCATTCAAAAAGGGATGCAGGAGGTTTTCCAGCGCGCCAATTGTCAGCCAAGCGGCCATGAAGGCAACGCTGACGGCCTGCGCGGCCAGTATGGTGGTTTCCAGCAAGGCTCTGATCTCCGCTTTGGTCTGCCCGCCGGATCCGGCCGGCGGGCAAAGGGTTCAAAGGTCAGGCTTCCCAGTACATGTACTGCGGGTAAAGCTCGTTGGAGATGTGGATCGCAGCCCCCTTCAGATTGCTCTTGGAGTGGTTATAGAGCGACCGCCAGTAGGGCTGAATAATGACCCCTTCATCCACCATGATCTGTTCAAGCTTGGCCATGATCCCACTGCGCGCCGCCGGGTCAGGCGTGGCCAGCGCCTGGTCGACCAGCGCATCGAATTCGGCATTGGTAAAACCGGTTTCGTTCCAGCCCTGACCGCTGCGGTAGGCCAGCGCCAGCGTCTGGATACCCAGCGGCCGGTGGTTCCAGTTGGTCACCGAGAGCGGGTACTTTGCCCAGTTGTTCCAGAAGGTGGAGGTCGGATACACCGTGCGCTTGACCTTGATGCCCGCATCGCGCAGCTGTGCGGCGATAGCATCGCCAGTTGCCTTCCAAAACGCGGAATCGAGTGAGACCAGCTCATGCTCAAAATCCGCCATGCCAGCCTCTTCCAGCAATTTCATGGCACCTTCGGGGTCACGCACCGGCGCACCGATATCGGCATAGTCGGGATGCACCGGCGACACGTGGTGGTTCTCCGCGGCGCGGCCTTGGCCGCCATAGGCGATTTCCAGCACCACCGCGTTGTCCACCGCCATTGCCAGCGCCCGGCGCACCCGCGCATCGGCATAAATGGCCGTGCCATCCACCTCGGTGGTCTGGTTGCAGCGGGCCAGAACCGTGGCCGCGGTGGTGGCCTCGTGCTTGGTCCAGCCGTCCAGCGAGTCGTAGGACGCCATATAGTCGCCTTCGGTGTCGTAGTTGACGTCGTATTCATCGGCGTCGGCACCGGCGAAGAAGGCCGCCGGGTCGGCGCCAAAGTCGATGAATTCGACCCGGTCCATGTAGGCGCCATTGCCTGCGTTCCACCATGTGTGGTCCGGGTTCCGCACCAGTGCGGCGCTGTCGCCGACACTGTAAAACTCCGGCAGGTAGGGGCCGGTGCCGATCGGGTTGTCCAGCATCGTGGCCTCATCGAACGAAGGATGCACGATGGCGGCCGGGTAGTCGGCAAAGCCAGCGATCAGCGAAATATCCGGTTGCGGCAGCTTCAGCCGCACGGTGTGGCTGCCGGTCACTTCGACCACACCTGGCATCAGCTGATTTGTTTCCGGGTCGATGATCACCTGCAGCTTGCCGGCCATGGCGTTGCCCTCGACGGTGCCGTCGCAGAAGCGTGCGATGTTGGCGGCGACATCCTCGGCGGTGAAGGGATCGCCGTTGTTCCAGGTCACGCCCTCGCGCACATGCAGCACGTATTCGGTGGCATCCTCGCTGATCTCCCAGCTTTCCAGCAGGACTGGGGTGAATGTACCGTCCGAATTGTACTGGACCAGGTATTCCAGCCAGCCGCGGGTGAAGGTCGCAAGGGAGTTGAAGTCGAACTTGCGCGGATCCCGCATCGTGATCAGCTGCTGCTGAATGCGGACGGTACCGCCCATCTGTGCGTTAACCGCGGCCTGTGCGGGCGCTGTCAGGCCCATCATCGCATAGGCGGTTGCCGCAGTTGCTCCAAAGGAGCAGGCCGTTGCCAGGAACTCCCGGCGGCTGACTGGATCCGCGCCCATTTGGCGGGCCTGCTGCGTCAGCGAGTCCGGCAGCGGTTTTCCGGTACTGGTTAAATAGGTCATCGTTTCCCTCTCTGTTGGGCCGTGAGGCGGGCCGCCGTTTGCGTTTTGCGGCGCAGTAGTGTGCAGGCCGGACACACGCCCGGCCAAAGCGTGGCTCATGCAGGCATGCGGATGCTGCCGATCCCGTCGTCCTCTGTCACCGAGACGCAGATACTGGACAGGGTGCGGGGCTGTTCGTAAGGCCAGGGCGTGCCGCGGTGCAGCACCGCGCGCTGATCCCAGATCAGGACGTCGCCGACCTCCCAATGGTGCGAATAGGTGAACTCCGGCTGCGTGCAGAACGCCATCAGCTCGTCCAGAACCTCCTGGCTTTCGGCCTCGTCATAGCCGTCGATCTTGAAAGCATGGCTGGCGATATACAGCGCCTCCCGCCCGTTCACCGGGTTCGGCCAGACTGCGTTCCAATGCTGGTCGGGCCATTTGTTGAACATCGGCAATTCCGCCAGCTCAGGAGAGATCTTTCGCCGGGAATGGCTGTACCGGTGCCAGATGCCGCGGCCGCGGATCTTTGCCTTCAGCGCCTCCGGCATCGCCGCCCAGGCTGCCCGGGTGCTGGCCAGTTCCGTAGCGCCGCCTTCGGTAGTGACAATACGGCCGATCAGGATGTTGGTCAGCGCCGGCGTGGGCAGGAAGGTGCTGTCCGAATGCCACAGGAAGTTGGACTTTAGGTTCAGAGTGTGCAGATCCATCTCGCCCGACGTGGAGCCATCCTTCTGCACATTGGAGACCTCGGGAACCTCGAATTTCTCGCCGGGCTTGCGTTCATCCGCCTTGCGGTCCTCGATCGGGCCGAAAAGCTGCGCCAGCGCCATATGCTGCGTGTTGCTGATCTCCTGATTGCGCAGCAGCAGCGCCGAATGCTCCTCGAACAGCGCGCGCAGCTGCGGGTACAGGTGGTCCGCCCGCACATCGGACAGGTTCAGCCCGCTGACTTCGACCCCGAATTGCGGCGTCAGCGGTTTGGTCTGAATTGTGGTCATCTCGGGTCTCCTCAGCCCATTGCCTTTGCTTCGATTTCCTCAGCGGAGAGATGTTTCACATCCTCCCAGGCCCGTGACTTGCCAGGGTTCAGCAGTCCCTTGGGGTCCATACGCTTTTTCCAGGCCAGATGCCGGTAGTCGGCATTCTTCAGCCCGCCGCCCTCGACGAAATAGGTATGCGCGTCGGCAACGCTGTGGCCGTGCTGCTCGTAGATGCTGTTGATCTCCCGCAGGCGTGCCTCGTCCGAGAACCAGATGATCGGCAGGTCAAAGGCGACGATCCTGCCGTCCAGCCGTGCAAACTCATGGTGCTGCCAGACGTCATCACCCAGGGCCGCGCCCGCGGCGGCCACGGCACCCGCGTCCGACGGGTCCGGCACCCCGATCTGCTGATAGGTGGCCGAGCGGTCAGCCTTCAGCACCTGAAGCGTCGTGTGGTTGTAAGCGAATTCAAAGACGTGCGGCAGCTTTGCCGCCTGCCGCTCCGCATCGTTCATCGCCAGATCCAGATGGCCGCCCTGCGCAGCGATCAGCGCGCGGAAGGCCTCCATGTCCTCTGCCGGGACCAGCGAAACCAGCAGGTGCTTGCCCTCCCGCAGATGCCCCTTGAGGCGCGGGAAGTATCCAACGATGCGCGCCTCAACCGTGCTGGCCAGCTTGCGGCCGATGTTCTGGGCAGCGGCCAGCGCATAGCCCGCGGCATAGCAGTCGCGGTAGCTGTCGAAGGTGGCCATGCAGCCGATCCAGTTGCGGTGCGGCACTGTGCGCAAGGTCACCTCGGTGATCACCCCGTTCAGCCCCCAGGCATGGTGGATTTGCAGTGCCTCCCCGGCGTCAAAGACGTGCTCCTGCGGTTCCGCCTCCAGCGACAGCGCCTTCAGCTGGATGATATTGCCCTTTTCCCGCAAAGCACCGTTGGCGATCGAGCCGATCCCGGCCGAGCCGCCAGCCACGAAGCCGCCGATGGTAGCAATGTCCTGCGTCGACGGGAACATCGCCATTTCCCAGCCCTGCTCGATCAGAGCGGCGTTCACATCGGCCATCAGCGCCCCGGCCTCGGCGCGCACATAGCCCTCGCCGATCTCAAGGATGCGGTTCATCTTCGTGGTCTCGATAATCAGCCCGCCCTTCAGCGGCACCGCCTGCCCGTAATTGCCGGTGCCGCCGCCGCGCAGAGTGACCGGCACATCCGCAGCATAGGCGCGCCGCAGGCAGTGGCGCAGTTCGGCAGCGGACTCGGGCACCGCGACCAGATCGCCAAAGCGTTTTTTCAGCTGCGCATTCAGAACCGGGCTGTACCAGAAAAAGTCGCGCGAGCGTTTCTTGACCAGCACCGGCTCGTCAATCACCTCTACCGGCGACAGGCTGGCGGCAAAATCTGCCCAGTCAGTGCGCGCGTGTTCCAGCGGCGACTCTGTCATTGTTGTTCTCCTTGCAGGGCCTCGGCCAAGGGGCGTGGTGTGCTACGGCAACCCAGGATGTCCGTGACCGAGAGAGCGTCGAACAGCTGCAGATCCCCGATTGCAGCCCCGTCGACGGTTACGGGCGCAAGGCCAAGCGCCTTGCGGGCGCCGGTGGTGATCATCGGAAGATGGCGGCCAAATGGCGGGTCGAGGTGCGCGGCCAGTGCCGCAAGCGAAAGGGTCGCCAGCGGATCATGGCTGCCCAGCGGGCAAAAGGCGTCGCGCACGTTGTCAGCGCCCAGCACCACATTGACTCCGGCGGCCTGCAATTCATGAATGCGGGTCAGCCCGCGGCGGTCAGGTGTGCCGGCGCTTCGCCCTTGCAGATACAGGTTAGTGGCAGGCAGCACCGCTACGGATATCCCGGCACGGGCCAGCTTGTCCGAAATACGCTGCACCTCTGCATCATTGCGGTTCATCAAGCTGCAAGCATGGCCGCACAGAACCGGCCCCTGAAAACCGGTTTCAAGCGCCGCATCGGCGATCATCTCCAACCCGTCGAGACCGGGCGCCAACCCCTCGTCGACATGAAAATCCAGCGCAAGCCCCGCTTCCTCCGCGGCGCGAAAGGTGTTGAGAATGCCGTCTTGCCGCTCGGGCTGGCCCAATACGAAAGCCCCCAGCACGCCGCCGCCCCGGGCCACTTGGCGGGCACAGTCACGGGCGTAGCTGATGTCGGCCATCCTGTCGGCACCGGTCAGCGCCGCCCGTTGCAGGATCACACCCGCCGGGGCCTCTTCCGTCAGTTCCCGCAGGATCTCCCACGCCAATGGAGCCGCTGCCGGGTCCGGGCTGGTTCCCCAGTCGACATGCGAACGCACGGTCGAACACCCAGCCGCCACCAGTTCCTGCAGCCCGCGTCTTGCACGCTGGCGGATGTCCTCGGGCGTCCACATCCCGCGGTCCAGCGCCTGTGCCGAGATTGCATCATCCAGGCCGCCGCCGATCCCTTTCATCCGGTCAATTGTGTGGCATTTATCGAGATGCACATGCGGCTCAGTAAACTTGGGCAGCACTAGACGCTCAGACGGTACCGTGGCCGGTTCGAGCGCCACGGCGTGCCCGTCCCGCAAGACGAGGTCGCCCGCCAAGCAATCGCCCCGCAACTGGCCGCCAAACCGCTCCGCCGAGACGACCAGCGCCGCCGGAACCAGGACGCCGGGCAGGCGGGCAAGGGGTGAATGAGCATCCTTCATCGGCTGGTTCTGTGATCGAAGCGGGAAAATTCGGCAAGGAATAGCGCGAAGTTGCGGCCCGTGGAGGCCAGCATTGCTTCCCCTTTCGCCGCGGTCGCCGCGGAGGCATCCCCGCAGACCCCTGCGGGGTTCAAATCGTCTGCAGTCCAGCCAGGCGCGGCGGGTTCGCCGGTCAGCCCGATGAAGCGGAAATTCCCCGCCCAGTCCTCCATCGCGGTGCGGAAGGTCTTGGCCTTGCCCATGTCCACCAGATCCGGCCTGGCGGCCAGCATGGCCGAGGTTTCGCTGTCGCCTGCGTGCAGGTCCACCGCATAGGCGCCGGGCTCGAACAGCCCCTCCGTTTCGGCAAACCCGGACCACGAACAAACCGCCGCGATCAGATTATAGCTGATGCGCAATTCACGTGCCGCCACCTGCAGCAGCGCGGTATTGCCGCCATGTCCGTTGAACAGCACCAGGCGCTCAACCCCTGCCCGCGCCACCGATGCCCCGATGCCGCGCAGTACCGCCAGCAGCGTTTCGGGCGACAAGCTTAGAGTCCCGGGGAAGCCGTTGTGCTCGTTGCTTTTGGTAATGGTCAGCGCGGGCAGCACCAGCACCGTTTGCTCCGGGCTGAGTTCCGCGAGCATCCGCGCAACCGCCTCCTGCGTCAGGTCCGTATCGACCGACAGTGGCAGATGCGGCCCATGCTGTTCGGTTGCCCCCAGCGGCAGCACCGCCACGCAATCCCCTGGTAAGGACTGGAAATCCGGCGCCTTCAGCTCTGCCCAATATCCTTGAATGCTCATGCCGCCTCTCCCAGGAATGTGTCGAGGAATCTGGTGAACCAGCGCGCCTGCGCCGCATCATGGGCTGCCATAAGCCGGTTCTGCGTCTGCACGTCCTGCACCCCGGGCCGCCCGTAAACATGCGCCTTGCTGTCCTGCCAGCGGCGGAAGCCGGGCGGTGTCACTTCGGCGTGGAATTGGAAGCCATAGACCTTTTCGCCATAACGGAAAGCCTGGTTCAGGTACTGTTCATTGCCGGCCAGCCGGACCGCGCCTTCGGGCAAATCAAAGGTGTGGTAATGCGCCTGGGTGACAACCAGCGGTACCTCGAGGAACCCGGCAGCCTCTTCCGAGGGCTCAATCGGGTAATAACCGAACTCGAAGAATTCCCGCTCCGGCGCCCCGGCCCAGGCGCCGAGGTGATAAGCGATCTGCTGGCATCCCTGGCAGATGCCGAGCAGCGGAATACCCCGCTCCAGGCACTGCCCGATCCAGCGGTCCTCCTCCAGCAGAAAGGGGTATTTTTCCGTCTCAAAGACATCAAACAGACCGCCGTAGATCACCGATGCAGCGACCTCGCCCGCATCATCCAGACGGTCCCCGGAAAAGGGTTTGCGGGTCACGGCTTCATAGCCGTTTGCGGCCAGCCAAGTAACCACACGGTCGTCGGCCGGCTCGTCGCCATGGCGCACCAAAAGGACACGCGGTGCCATATTCCCCTCCTTCAGAGAATTGGTGTTGCGTGGCCCTGATGTTGATCTGTGCCAGAGAGTGTCTTTAGGCTTGCAAACTCTTTGGCCTCTTGCAAGCCTTTTGAGCGATCAGAAAAAGGGGAATGAAATGAAAGCTTTAAACCCAGGCGCCATTCGGCCTCCTTTCGCCGCCTACGCACATGGCACCGAGATTCCGGCTGGGAAACGGGTCGTTGTGACCTCTGGCCAGCTTGGTATCCGGATGGATGATTCGATTCCCGAAAGCTGCTATGAACAGGCCCTGATCTGCTTCGAAAACATCCGGGAAATCCTGCGCGAGGGGAATATGGGGCCCTCCGACATCGCCCATATCTCGGCTTATGTGACCAACCGCGAACATATGGCGGGCTACATGCGCGCGCGGGATGAATTCCTCGCCGGAACCGGGCGGGTCCCAAGTTCGACCCTGCTGATCGTTTCCGGGTTCACACGCGAAGAGTTCAAGGTCGAAGTGGAAGTGCTGGCAGCAAAGTAGCCTGTGGCGAGGCCAGTCATTTCCTCTACTCGCCTCTCACGCGGACACAGCCCTTTAAGAAGGGTCCCAATTGTAGAACCGGACTTCCCGAGGAGCGGTGGTAAGTGTCAGTTTCTCAAACCAGTGGACAGTGCCGGTGATGTGCTACCCTGAAATGCCCTTGCTTTGAGGTTAGCCTGTTCTCCAACCGAGGAGACAGCTGCGCACGGACTCGGAAGAGATCCTCGAGCGACGCCGTTCCGCTTGGTCACGTCTACTTGCGCTCTTCCGGGGTGTTTATGGCGGCATCGATCACCCGACTCTGGGGCTACCTGCCTTGGGCGGCTCTTTGTTTGATCCCGACCGCTATCCTTTCCTCGAGGGCCGCAAGAAGAGAACGAACTGGCGCACCGATCCTGCGGAGCCCCTGCCGATCGACGATCGGACCGTGTTGCTTCTTCTTGAGGCGATCCAGACTTTCCAGGGGCGCACACTGTCCTATCGCGCCTTGGATGTCGAACAGATCGGGCATGTTTACGAAGGCTTGCTCGAACGCACCGTCAAGCGGGTGGATGATGTCACGATGGAACTCGAAAGCAGCAGCAAGGCGAAGAACCCTCGTGTCGCGCTGGGTGAAGTAGAGTCAGCGCGCCTCAACGGTACTGGGCGGCTTATCGAACTTCTGAAGGAGCGGAGCGAACGATCCGAGTCCGCCGTTCGCAACGCGCATGATCGACAGGCCGACGACCGCCTAGCCGCACGCCTTCTGACCGTCTGCCGCGGAGACGTCGGCCTTCGGGATAGGCTCCTGCCCTTGGCGCACTTGCTGCGGACCGACCCTTGGGGCTACTCCATCGCATCGCGTTCCACCTCCCGTTTGCCTGCACGTTTCAGGAACATCGTCCTCGCCCACTCGGGACGCGGCCTCGGGGTCTACCTCACCCGCCAGAAGCGTCTCAAGCTCCGCGTCATCAAAACCGATGAGTGACAGGTCGTAGTGCTCGGCCAGCAGATCGTTCAGCTCGGCCGACAGCAGCGTCTCGTCCCAAGTCCCGAGTTCGGTCAGCTTGTTGTCAGCAATCCGGTAGGCCCGCCGCTGCGCCTCGGTCAGATGCCCCAGCAAGATCACCGGGGCTTCGGTCAGCCCCAGCTGCGTGGCGGCCAACACACGGCCATGGCCCGCGATCAACTCGCCATCGTCGGTGACCAGACAAGGAACGGTCCAGCCGAACTCCGCCATGCTGGCAGCGATCTTCGCGACCTGGTCCGGACCATGCGCCTTCGCGTTCTTCGCGTACGGCCGGAGCTTCGACAGCGGCCAGGTCTCGATCGCGTCCGGGGCAAAGCTCAGGGTCATGCGGATAGGCTCACCTCAATCAGGTGGACTCCGGACACCAGCAGCCAGCCTAGACTCCGCGAGGGGTCCAGCGGTCAACGGGCGTGTCTGGTTCCAAAGGTTTGTTTTGTTGTGGTTTTCAGCGGATCGAGGGTGGATGCCTGCGGGAGTTGCTTCCCAAAAAACCTGCCCTGTCGCTGGCGATATTGCGCGCTTCGCCCGCCCGTATACGTTTGGTGCCGGGAAGGACCCGCGAATTCCATGGTTTAGCCGCCTGGGCCCCAGCTGGACCCTTTGGTGGCCCCCGGAAGCCAGCACCACAGGTCGTCCCGCACGTGCCTCTCCCGAGTAAATCCAATTTCTAGCGTCATTCCTGGAATGTGTAAGGCCTTGCGATGTACACCGGAAAATTTCCTCACAGGACGATTTTTCTTGACAAGCAGTTGGCGTTTTCAATGACGAACTGCTGCGAGCGCCGCGCGGGAGGCACGAGCCCATTCAGCCGCCAGGTGATCACCGCGAGACCGAACTGCCATCGTCTGGTCGCGGCCGTCCGGCTGACCCCCATCTCCCAGCAAATCGGCGTCCACGCCATGCGTTCGGCTCGCAGCCAGACGATCCGGGCATCATCCCTTTCCAGCCAGCGCAGCCAACTGGACGGCGGTGATCGCAAGAAGAGCCGCATCCGCGCCGACCTCACCCCCATCGTCGTTACTCGGCTAATTCGACAATGGCAGGGCGTTGAGCACGTCGTCACGGTCACCGCTGTCGGATTCGAATGGCAGGGCCGTCCCTACAAGTCGCTCTCTGCCATTGCCCGCGCCATTACCGGGACGCGCTGGAACGGCTGGGTGTTCTTCGGCCTCAATAATCACCGGAGGCGCGTGTCCGCTGGTCTTTTGAGAGGTTCATCAAGATTGGCTCCGGCACCGAACTGGCCCGCGAAATCGCTGCGAAGAGAATCCTGACCCCAAAAGGCAACCCGATGGACAAGAAGTTCATCTACCGCAAGGCTCCTGGCCCCGGGGCCAGTACTCAGCCCCTCCGGCACAACCCTCGAAAACAACGGAAAAATCCGGCTGCCGCCGGATCGGGAGAGCGCTTTCGCGGGGGCAAGTGGCGGAGACGATGGGATTCGAACCCACGAGACGGTTTCCCGCCTACTCCCTTAGCAGGGGAGCGCCTTCGACCACTCGGCCACGTCTCCGCTGACCCGTATATCCGCATAAGCTCAGGGCTTACAAGGCGAAAAACGAACTTTTTTGAGATCTCTCTCGAAAGCTCGCTGACCAGCAAAGTGGCACCAAAAAGCACCGGCTGAGGGAAGGATTTGCTCAATTCCCTCACACGGCTTCGCATCTTGAGGCCACGCCGGTTTCAGCGCCGAGAGCGCGGCTCTTGCGATCCGGGGCACCATTTATCAGGCTTCCGTAGCGCGACGGAGGAGCCGATTTCCTCACCAACAGGAAGATCTGCCATTACAGCACCGGATCATTACCCTGCCCGATACAGAACCCGGAGTTGCCAGTTTTTGCCAACAAGAGCCGCAAAACGGTCCAGTCGGTCCCTAGCTGCCTCTTATGCTTCTATCGGCCCGCTGCGGCGCGGACCGTCATTGTGGACGTCCGCTGTACTTGCAAGACACCGACAGTTCTCATGAGGATACCAGGAGCAGCACCCCGCTTGTTGAACGCCAATGCAGTATACTCCATCGGCTGGTGTGCTGCTCCCCTGGTTAGGACGCGATTTCCCTTGCTTGCTCGCGCAGGGTAAATTTCTGGATCTTGCCGGTCGAGGTTCTCGGTATCACCGTGAACACGAACCTGCCCGGAACCTTGTAGGGCGCCAGACGGTCACGGCACCAGCTGCGCAGCCCTGCGGCATCCACCTCTTTCCCCTTGGCAAGCTCGACAAAGGCGCAGGGGGTTTCGCCCCATTTTTCATGCGGCATTGCCACAACGGCAGCAACCGCAACCGCCGGGTGGCGGTAAAGCGCCTCTTCGACCTCGATCGAGGAGATGTTCTCACCACCCGAGATGATGATGTCTTTGGACCGGTCCTTGAGCTGGATATAGCCGTCGGGGTGCATGACTCCCAGGTCGCCGGAGTGGAACCAGCCGCCGGCAAAGGCTTCCTCGGTGGCCTTTGGGTTGCGGAAATAGCCCTTCATCACGACGTTCCCGCGGAACATGACCTCGCCCATGGTCTGGCCGTCGCGCGGCACCGGCCGCATCGTCTCCGGGTCCAGCACATCCAGCTGTTCCAGCGGCAGGTAGCGCACGCCCTGGCGCGCCTTCAGTGCGGCCTGTTCGGCAGACGGCAGGTCGGACCAGCAGCTGTGCCAGTCATTGACCACCGCGGGCCCGTAGGTTTCCGTCAGCCCATATAGGTGGGTCACCTCAAAGCCTGCGGCCTTCATGTCCGCCAGCAGGCTTTCCGGCGGCGGCGCGGCGGCAGTAAAAAACTGCACTTGCTGGTCGAGATCGCGCTTGGCCTCTTCCGGCGCCGAGATCAGCAGCGACATCACAATGGGGGCGCCGCACAGGTGGGTCACGCCTTCATCCGCCAGGGCGTTCCAGATGGGTTCTGCCCGCACCTGCCGCAAGCACACATGGGTGCCTGCGATGGCGGACAGGGTCCAGGGGAAACACCAGCCGTTGCAGTGGAACATCGGCAGGGTCCAGAGATAGACCGCGTGTTTCTGCATCGAGGTGGTCAGCGCATTGCCCTGCGCCAGCAGATAGGCGCCCCGGTGGTGCGAGACCACGCCCTTGGGGTCGCCAGTGGTGCCGGAGGTGTAGTTGATCGAGATCGCATCCCATTCGTCATCCGGCATCAGCCAGGCGAAATCCGGGTTGCCGCGGGTCAGAAACACCTCGTAGTCGGCGGCCTCCGCATCTGCCGGTGCACCGTCATACTCTGGGTCATCATACTGGATCAGAACCGGCGACACCGCGGCAAGCGCCAGCGCCTCCTGCATCAGCGACATGAATTCCCGGTCGACGATCACCAGTTTCGACATCGCGTGGTCGAGCTGGAGCGCGATCACCGCCGCATCCAGCCTTGTGTTGATCGAATGCAGCACCGCGCCGCACATCGGCACGCCGTAATGGCATTCTAGCATGGCGGGCGTATTGGGCAGCAGCGCCGACACGGTGTCGCCACGGGTGATGCCGTTCTTGGCCAAAGCCGAGGCCAGCCGTCGCGACCGCGCATAAAACTCCGCATAGCTGCGCCGCAGGGACCCATGCACGATCGCTGTGCGGTCCGGAAAGACGCTGGCGGCGCGTTCAAGGAAGGTCAGCGGCGTCAGCGGCTGATAGTTTGCGGGGGTGCGGTCCAGACCGGTGTTGTACGGGTTTTCCGTCATGGTCTTATTCATCCTGCCATTGGGGGCTGCGTTTTTCGAGAAAGGCGCCGATGCCCTCTTCGGCGTCGCGGGCCAGCATGTTTTCGACCATCACACTGGAGGCATAGCCATAGGCCTCCGAAAGGGGCATCTCCCGCTGCGCATAGAAGGCGCGTTTGCCGGTGGCCAAGGTCATCACCGACTTGGACGCGATCTTGCGGGCCATATCCATCGTAGCCTGCCGCAGCCCAGCAGGCGGGACCGCGCGGTTGATCAGGCCGATCTCTTCTGCCCGCCGGGCCGAAGTCATGTCGCCGGTCAGCAGCATCTCCATCGCATGCTTGCTGGAAACGTTGCGCGACAGGGCGACCATCGGCGTGGAGCAGAACAACCCGATATGGACCCCCGGCGTGCTGAATTGCGCGGTGTCCGCGGCGATGGCAAGATCGCAGCTTGCCACCAGCTGGCAGCCCGCCGCGGTGGCGATCCCGGTGACCTCGGCAATCACCGGCTTGGGGCAGTTCACGATGGCCTGCATGGTGGCGGAGCACATTTCCATCACCTTGGCAAAATAAGCGCGCCCGCCGTCCGCAGCCGCGCGCCCGGCGGTCATCTCCTTCAGATCATGCCCTGCGCAATAGGCAGGCCCGTCTGCAGCCAGGACGACAACGCGCACCTGCGGGTCTTCTCCCGCTTCGGCAAAGGCTTGGGCCAGCGCCGCCAGCATTGCCTCGGACAGGGCATTGCGCCGCTTGGCATCGTTCAGGGTCAGACGCAGGATGCCATCGTCATCCAGGTCACGCAGCAGGTTATCGGTGTCTTGCACGGGCCTCTCTCCTGTTTTGAGGGTCAGTGAATGTTGATCTCGACGAAGTCAGCCAGCGTATTGGCGATGAAACAGTACCGGTGCGCCCGGTCCTGCATCTGTGCCAGATCCGCATCATTGACCTGAAAGCCGGTGTCGAAACGCACCACCGGGTGCATATCCAAGCGGTTCACCGACATTTTGCCCTTCGGGTTCTTGCCCAGATGCGCCACCACGTGATCATGGTAGCTGGCCACCGGCCAGCCGGCCTTGGCGGCCAGAGCAAGAAAGGTCAGCATGTGGCAGCTCGACAGCGCCGAGGCGAGCGCCTGCTCGGGGTTGGTGCAGCTGGGATCGCCGCCATAATCGGGAGCGGCGTCCACTTGCACGTCGTAGCCGTTGTTGAGCTGAACGGTGTGCTCGGCCGTGTAGGCGCCCGGCCTGAGCTCGGGCTCAATGCGGTGCCAGTGGAGATCGATCGAAATATCCGACATTTCCGTAAGTCCTCGTTCTGGCTATTAGCTTGCTGCAAGCGATTTCTTAGGATCGTAGAAGGGGATTTCGACAATCGTGGCCTGTGCAGGGCCGCTCGCGGTCATCACTTCGACTTCGGTGCCCAGTTCCGAACTCCCTACCGAGACCATCGCCAGCGCGATGTTTTTCTCAAGCCGCGGCGAGTAGACGGCCGAAGTCACCTTGCCGACGGTGCCGCCATTTTTAGTGATCGCCCAGAAAGTGGTGTTGGGGCCTTTGAGCGGGGGGCAATCGATGACCAGGCCGACCTGCTTGCGGCTGATCCCTACTTCCTTGATACGGCGCAGAGCTTCCTTGCCGATGAAGTCAGCTTCCATATCCAGGCCGATCAGGCGGCCGAGCCCCACCTCGAACGGATTGGTGTGGATATCGGCATCGGCGTGATAGGACAGCATGCCGCCTTCGATCCGCCGGATCGAGGAGGTGTGGCCCGGCTGCAGGCCAAAGGGTTTGCCCGCCGCCATGATTTTTTCCCACAGCTCATCGCCGCGCGACCCGTCCTGCAGGTACAGCTCATAGCCCAGCTCGCTGGACCAGCCGGTGCGCGACACGATCAGCGGGATGCCGTCCAGCTCGACTTCGCGCAGCCAGTAGTATTTCAGGTCCAGGATGCTGTCGCCGAACATGGCTTTCATGATCTCGCCCGATTTCGGCCCCTGCAGCTGCAGCGGAGAAACATCGGGCTCGCCGATGGTGACATCCATACCCGAATGCACCGCCACGCCCTGCGCCCACAGCAGGATGTCGCTGTCTGCCAGCGAGATCCAGAAGTGGTTTTCCGCCAGCCGCAGCAGGATCGGGTCGTTCAGGATGCCGCCGTCGGCATTGGTAATCAGGATGTATTTGCACTGGCCAACGGCCATTTTCGACAGGTCGCGCGGGGTCAGCATCTGCACGAATTTCGCCGCATCCGGGCCGGTGATTTCCACCTGGCGCTCGACCGCCACGTCGCACAGGATCGCGTCATTCACGAGGTTCCAGAAGTTCTGCTCCGGATCCCCGAAGTCACGCGGGATGTACATGTGGTTGTACACCGAGAACCCCTTGGCGCCCCAGCGGACAGTGGCGTCGAAATACGGGGATTTGCGGATCTGTGTGCCGAACCCGAAGCCGTCTGATTGCATCATGTCTTTCACCCTTTGCGCCGCCGGCCCGATCAGCCGCGGACTGTTTGAACTGGGTGAAGGATTAGCCCTGCATGCAGGCTGAGAGCGGACTGAAAACAAGCCCCGGGCAGACCAAACGGACTGTTGTCGGGCGCCTTGCAGCCCGTTCAGTCGGCCTGGGTCATTTGCCGGTTCTGGCAGCCAGCCCGGCAATATTCGGCTGGGCTGATTTGACATTGCGCGTCACGATGTAGGTCATGTAGCGGTCAATCCCCAGTTCGGCCGCCAGCAGGGTTTCCATCAGCTCCTGAAAGGCTGCCAGGCTTGGGGTGAAGAATTTCAGGACGTAGTCCATGCCGCCGCCTGTGGCGATGCATTCCGTGACCTCGTCCAGCTTCTGGATATGCGCCTCAAAGCGATCGAAATCGGACTTGCGGTGATGTGTGAGAGAGACGGTCACGACGACCTGGGTGAAATCGCACACGCGGTCAAGCGCGATGTCCGCGTGATAACCGCGGATAAAGCCGGCCGCTTTCAACCTGGTAAGGCGGGCCCAGCAGGGCGTCGGCGACAAGTTGACGATCTCCGCCAGCTTGGTTTTGCTCAGCTGGCCGTGCTTCTGGACTGCGCTGAGGATGCGGATATCAGTCGCATCAAGGCTGAACTTGCCCATGCATCAGAGCCTTTCGCTACAAGGGGTTGGCGTCCCAATACAATCATCAACAAAAACCGGGAAGCAACATCTTGCTCCTGCGGGGCGGATTGAGGCTCCAGCCATGAAGGTTCTTGGAAAAGGCCGAATGATCCAGCACCGGGTCGGTCAGGTCGAGACGGCAGAAACAACGGCAGTCCAGTTTCAGATGCACCTCCTCGCAGAGCGGACGGAGTGGGTGGCTCCTGCATTACCGGCGTCGCAATGCGCCAAGTTTGCAACGGCTCTAGGCAGCTAGCATTTCGCGCTCCTTGCAATGTGTGAGCGGCGCCGATCTGCCTCTGACGGGCCTTGTTGCACAAATCGGTTGAGTGTCGAACTCCCCCTTTCCCCGGACGGGTTTATCCTGTGGTTTCTGTAACAGGGATGCCCAGAGCGGTGCAGCGATTGAGCGCGGCGGCGCGGATTTGGATTTCCGCGGCCGGGCGTTCGAAATCCCGCGCCATCAACGCCTGGCCCAATTGTTTCAGGCAGTTCATCCCGGTCCCGGCGCGGCTCCGGCGATGGTATCCGGTCAGTCGCCGCCACGGTGAACGCCCCAGGTGCCGTGAGCCCCGTACGGCCTCGTTTCGGCAATCATTGCCCGGCAGGTGATTTCTGAAAGAATTCTGCCGAGAGGGGCTCCGGCGCTTGCGGATTTCCAGGGGTTGGCACTCTTGCGCGCCGTTATCCCGTCGGCGGTGACCGGGCCGATCTCCTGGCCGGTCGGGATCCGGCCGGGAAGTCCAGGCAGCATGAGCGCATCCCCGGCACTGCGGCTGGTGGCCTCCACAGCCCGAACCTCCAGCGTTTTCACAGGCCCTGATGTCCATTTTGCGCCAGATGCGGCGTTTGGGGCCGCCATGCTTGCGCGCGTTCCAGTCTCCTTCACCTTCGGATCTGATGCCCAGTGCTATCCCTCAGGAGGTTGAGCGGTCCGGTGCCGCCCCGATACAGCAGGCTGGCGTTCAGCGTCTTTTGCCTGTGACCTGCCCCCCGCGAAATCCCTCACCATGATGTAGAGTCTGCCTAACCCTTAAGGAGCAGACGAATGCGGAAGAGCCGTTTTACCGAGGCGCAGATCATCGGGATGATCAAGGAGCAAGAGGCAGGCATACTAACGGCGGAGGTGTGCCGCAGGCACGGGCTCAGCCCAGCAACATTCTACAAGCTGAAGTCCAAGTATGGCGGCATGGAGGTGTCGGAGGCCGCGCGGCTAAGGGCGCTGGAGGACGAGAACGCCAAGCCGAAGCGCCTACTGGTCGGATCCGTCAGAAACAACGGCGCTGATCAGGACGCAACCCGAATGTCCGCCGGGTGCGGGCCGTCCAGAGACAGGAAAGAACATGGAGACTGCGGGCGCGGAGACTATTTCAAGTTCTATTCAGCCGCAGGAAATGAATAAGATCTTCTAAGTGCCTGGAGAAAGGGAAGCCCGATGTACCGGATTCGCCTGTTTGCTATTCGTCATTCGCGCAGCTTTGAGTGGATTTACAAGCGCGTGGAGCAGGTCATGATTGCTCTGGACCCGATCCTGAGAAAAATCGGGTATGACCGGGTCGAGCGCCCCATCGCCTTTGTGGAGAAATGCGTCAAGACCGTACTGTTCGATTGCAAGATGTGCGGGCAGTGCGTGTTGTCGTCAACCGGCATGTCCTGCCCGATGAATTGCCCCAAACAGCTGCGCAATGGCCCCTGCGGCGGCGTGAGGCCAGGCGGATTTTGCGAAGTCAAACCGGAAATGAAATGCGTTTGGGCGCTGGCCTGGGACGGTGCGTCGCGGATGAAGGGAGGGGCGCAGATTTCAACTGTGCTGCCGCCGGTGGAGCGCAACCTTGAAGGCTCATCGTCCTGGTTGCGGGTGAGCCGCGAGAAAGCCGCTCATCTGCGTGAAGCCCGGGAAAAACGCCGCACGGCGATTGCGGACGCCTTTCCTGATGCCCGCAGGAACGAGCCCTCTGCTGCGCCGCTCGCGGAGGAGCCAGCCAAGGCTCAGAAAGGGATGAAATGATGGACCACACTTTGCCTCAGTCCTATTCAGCTCCTCCCGAGGGCCACGTTTCGCACAGCCGGCTGGAACGGGTGCTGCGCTCCGGCCGCTTCGCAATTACCGCAGAGCTGAACCCGCCCGACAGCGCTGACCCTGCGGACGTCTATGATGCCGCACGCCCGCTCGGGGAGGTTGCCGACGCCATCAATGCCACGGATGCCTCGGGTGCGAATTGCCATATGTCCTCCATCGGGATCAGCGCGCTGCTGACTCGGGCGGGTTATTCCCCGGTTTATCAGATCTCCTGCCGGGACCGGAACCGTATCGCCATTCAGGGGGATGTGCTGGGTGCGGCAGCCATGGGGGTCAGTAATGTTCTGTGCCTGACGGGTGATGGTGTCGGAGTGGGGGACCAGCCGGGAGCAAAGCCAGTTTTTGATTTTGATTCACTGTCGCTGCTGCGCACCATCAGGACCATGCGGGACGAGCGTAAGTTCCTGTCCGGGCGCACCATCACCAATCCGCCGCAGCTGTTTCTTGGAGCGGCTGAGAACCCCTGCATTCCGCCCTATGACTGGCGCCCGGAGCGGCTGGCCAAGAAGGTAGAAGCCGGGGCTGAATACATCCAGACCAACTACATTTACGACGTGCCCCTGTTCGAGAAGTTCATGGCACGGGTGCGGGACCTGGGATTGGACAAGAAGGTCTACATCCTTGCCGGTGTCGGCCCGCTGGCTTCAGCGCGAGCGGCACGGTGGATGCGCTCGAATGTACCGGGGATCCATATTCCGGATGCGGTTATAGACCGTATGGAGAAAGCCGAAAAACCCGGGCAAGAAGGCAAGAAAATCTGTGTGGAGCTCATCCAGCAGATGCGTGACATTGCCGGTGTTTCCGGCGTCCATGTCATGGCTTACCGGAAGGAACACCAAGTCTCTGAAATTATACAGGAGTCTGGAGTTCTAGCTTCCCGCAAGAGGAAATAATTTTTGAGCTGAGTTACCGGGAGCAGGTCGCCGATCTTTCCACCGCGCTGAACGACCCTGCCACCAAGAGCGAAACTGTCACGATCATCCGCAGCATCCTGTCCGAGATAGGCCTGATCCCGGAGGATGGTTTTCTAACCATTGGGCTATTTGGCGATCTGGCCGGGCTGCTGCGTCTAGCGGCGGGAGTGATAGGCCCAAAACGCAGGAAAGACCCCAAGCGCGCCTCCTGAAGCCCTTTATATTTTTGAGGAGTTAGTTTTGGCTGCGAGAGCAGGCAGCCGCCGCTTCCTACCTGTCCTCTCCGCAATTGTGTAATCGTACGAAAGCGCACAGGTAACGGCAACTTTATGCAGATCGCGCGGATTGGAACTTGCAGGCCGGGTCTCCGGACTGAATGCACCGGTCGCCCCTAGCCGGCCCGCTGCATTGAATATGAGATGCTGTACCGTGACCCGTCGAAGGAGACATTCGCTGCATTTGCGTAAGCAGAGGCCTCGGCAAGGCCGGCACAGCGGGACCAAACAGCCATCGTCCGATAGCGATTGAAGTCCGCCGTACGACTTATTTTGGTTTATGTTTTTGGGGAGAGACAGGCTTCGGGCGTTCGCCAATTCGTTCCAGAAAAGCGAATTAGGCCGAGACAAAGGAGCCCGGACTGTTTTCAGTAGCGACCAACGTCAATTTGGGTGTTTTGGGCTGTTAGCCATTCAATGGCGAGCCGTGTTTGGCGGCGCGTGTGGCTGCTATTGCGCACTTCTATGAAATACCCATGGGTCGGGGTGATATCTTCGTCGAAAAGGCGCACCACTCTGCCTTCGGCCAGATCCTGGTCAATCAACGGCAGCCATCCGACGATCAAGCCCTGGCCTTCTGCAGCGCCGCGCAACAGAACATTGGCATCCTCAAACACGGGGCCGCGCAAGGTGCCCGGAACCCGAACATTCATTGCCGAAAACCAGTCCAGCCAGCCCCAGTGGTTCCTCTGATGCAGCAGCGGTAGCTGCAGTAGATCTGCAGGCGTTTTCACAGGACCGAACCGGTTGAGGAATTCTTTTGAAGCAATCGCCACCGGGCTCAGCTCAAGCAGTTTGACTGCCCCTTCGGGCATTCCGGACAAGCGTTCCCAGCGGATCACGATATCCAGGTTTTCTCGGTTTTGCGCGCCCGGCTGATAAGTTGGCACCACCTCCAGTTCGAGTCCCGGGTGCTGTTCCCAGAAATCGCTGATCCGCGGCATCAGCCAGCGGGCCGTGAAAATCGGGCCGGCGGCAAGACGCACAGTTTTGCGGGAGGTGCGCTTCAGGGCGCGGACGGCATCTTCCAGCATACCAAAGGCCTGCAGCGCCGTTTCCGCCAGCCGCTGCCCGTCTTCCGTCAGCACCACCTCGCGCCCGGACCGTTTGAACAGCTCGACGCCGAGTTGCTCCTCCAGGCCGCGGATATGGTGGCTGATGGCGGTGGGGGTCACGGACAGATTCTCAGCCGCAGCGCGGAAGCTGCCCGTTCTGGCAGCGGCTTCGAAGGCACGTAAAGCGGAGAGAGACGGCAGCATGCTGCTTCCATAGATGAACTGAACTCATCAGTTACTGAGCAATGACCATTTGTAAATAGGAAATTCCAGCATCATCGTTCAGGAAAACTTAGCTGGACTCATGAGATGGCGGCATCCGGAAACCGAAGGCGCGGGCGCAGGGAGCGGCTTAGTGCGGACAGCGAGGCTGGCAGCGTCAGGCCGGTGTGGCCCGGGGTCGAAGGCGGACGGCTGAAACCGCTTGCGCCTGAGGAGGTTACGCTGGTCGAGGAGACCGCGCTGTCGCTTCTGGAAACGCTGGGGCTGAGCCAGGCCATTCCATCCATGATCGAAAAGGTCTGCACCGCAGGCGGGCAGCTGACCACGGACCAAAGGCTGTTGTTCCCGCGGGCGCTGGTGCGATGGGCCGTGGAGGGCGCACAGCGGGATTTTATGCTGTGCGGCCAGCAGCCTGAACACGATCTGCTGATCTCCGGCGCGCGGGTGCATATGTCGACCGGCGGGGCGGCACCGGGAGTGTTCGATCTCGATACGGGCGCCTATCGCGACTCGACGCTGGCGGACCTGTACGATGCAGCGCGGATTGTCGACAGGATGGAGAATATCCACCACTTCAGCCGCTCGGTTGTGGCCCGCGATGTCGAGGACAATGCGGCGATGGATCTGAACACCGCCTATGCCTGCCTGATGGGTACGTCCAAGCATGTCTCGATCTCGATCAGCGCCCCGGAAAACGTGCCTGCAATCGCGGATCTCTGCTACCGCATCGCTGGCAGCGAGGCAGCGTTCCGCGCGCGGCCCTTCCTGACGGTGATGGTCTGCCACGTAGTGCCGCCGATGCGCTTTGCCGAGGAGGCCTGCGAGGTGCTGGAGGCCGCGATCAAGGCGGGCTTCCCGGTGCAGCTGATCAGCGCAGGCCAGGCCGGGGCGACCAGCCCGGCCACAATCGCCGGATCCCTGGTGCAGGCGGTCGCCGAAACGCTGGCCGGGCTGGTTTTTGCCCGGCTGGCGGACCCGGAGGCCAAGGCGATCTTTGCC
The DNA here is from genome assembly GCF_049056525.1 of Leisingera coralii. NCBI lineage: Bacteria > Pseudomonadati > Pseudomonadota > Alphaproteobacteria > Rhodobacterales > Roseobacteraceae > Leisingera > Leisingera coralii. The sequence continues at coordinate 54,842 of NZ_JBHUPT010000060.1, forward strand.
CCCAAGCCGCTGGTGGCCGATCTGCGCACCGGGTCGATGTGCGGCGGCGGCGGCGAGCAGGCAATCCTGATGGCGGGCGCGGCGCAGATGGGGCGGCACTTCGGCCTGCCGGTTTCCTCCATTGCGGGGATCACCGATTCCAAATGCCTGGACGCGCAATATGGCGCCGAGAAATCGCTGGCCGTGGCGATGGTCGCCCATGCTGGGTCCAACATCGTCACCCAGGCGGCCGGCATGCAGGCGAGCCTGCTGGGCGTCAGCCATGCGGCCTACGTCAGCGACAATGACCTGCTGGGCAACATCCTGCGCACGATCCGCGGGGTCGAAGCCACGCCGGACAACATCGCCGCCGATGTCATTGCCCAGGTGTGCCGAGGCGAAGGCCACTATCTGGGCGAGCAGCACACCTTTGAGCGGATGAAATCCGATTACTTCTACCCGCACATCGGCGACCGCCGATCCCCGCGCGAATGGCAGGAAGATGGCGCCCGGCCGGTCGGCGCGACGGCGCAGGATAAGGCCCGTGAGATTCTGGCAGCACACTTTCCGCAGCATATCAGCGATGAAACGGACCGCGCGCTGCGCGCGGCATTCGACATCCGGCTCACCCGCGAACAGATCGGCAGGCCCGCATGTGCAACATGGAACTAAGCATTCGCGCCCGTGCGGCGCTGCCCGGCGGCGTAAGCCACGAGCTGCGCTACCGCGACCCGCACCCAATCTGCATCGAACGCGCCGCAGGCGCCGAGAAATGGGATGTGGAGGGACGCCGCTACATCGACTTCAAGATGGGCTCGGCCAGCCAGATGCTGGGCCACGGCCACCCCGCGGTTGTCGAGGCGCTGAAAAAGCAGGCTGAGCGCGCGGTATTCAGCGCCGACTGCCACGAGGCCGAGATCGAATGGGCGGAATGGGTCAACCGGCTGTTGCCCTGCGCTGAGCGCACCCGCTTCACAGCTTCCGGCAGCGAGGCGACGATGCTGGCAATGCGCCTGGGCCGCGCCTGGGCCGGCAAGGACAAGGTGCTCAGGATCGACGGCCACTATCACGGCTGGCACGATCACGCACTCAAGGGCGCCAAAGCCGGCAGCAAGCGCACAGCATCGCTGGGTGTTCCCGGTGTGGTGAACGATTTGATCGAGGTCTGTGCCGCCGACGCGCAGGCAATGAAGGAAGCCCTGCGGGACGAGAGCATCGGAACCGTGATTATCGAGGCATCCGGGGCCAACTACGGCTCCGTGCCGCTGCCCTCTGCTACCCTGCGCGCCTTGCATGACGTGGCCCGCACCGCGGGTGCGGTGCTGATCTTTGACGAGATCATCACCGGCTTCCGCTGGTCGCCTGGCGGGCGGCAGGCGCGTGACGGTATCGTGCCGGACCTGACGACGCTGGCAAAGATCGTGACTGGCGGCCTGCCGGGCGGCGCCGTCTGCGGCCGGGCGGACATCATGGAGCTGATGAACAACGCTGCCGTGCGGGACGGGCTGTCGCCGCCGGTCAGCCACAAGGGAACTTTCAACGGCTCCCCCCTGATTTCCGCGGCCGCCTGTGCCGCGATGCCGCTTCTGGCCACTGGGGAGGCCCAGGCGCAGGCCGATACCATGGCAGAGCGGCTGCGCGGCGGCCTTATTGCCCTGATGGCGCGGCACGGCATTACGGGGTGCGCATACGGGGAGAGTTCAACCTGTCACCTGCTGTTCGGCGCAGCAGATCCGGCGGGGCTGAGCCCGGCTGAGATCCGCAGCGTGCCGCCTGGATTGGTGGCTGGCCTGCGCGGCGGCCTGCTGGCGCGCGGTGTCGATTTGATGAGCCATACTTCCTGCGTGACCTCGGCGGCGCACACTCCGGAATTGATCGACGAAGCGCTGGATGCCTTCGATGCGGTGTTTGCCGCACTTGTTCAGGACGGAGTGCTGCAATGACCCTGCCTTCCCATGCCCGCACCGTCATCATCGGCGGCGGCGTCATTGGCTGCTCTATCGCCTATCACCTCGCCCGTGAGGGCCGGAAGGACATCGTTTTGCTGGAACGCTCCAAGCTGACCAGCGGCACCACTTGGCACGCCGCAGGGCTGGTGCGCAGACTGCGGCCCTCGGCGACGCTGACCAAGCTGATCAATTATTCGATAGATCTCTATGGTGAGCTGGAGGTCGAAACGGGTCAGGCCACCGGCTGGACCCAGACCGGTTCGCTGACTTTGGCCACCAACCCGGACCGGTTGACCAATATCAAGCGTCAGGTCTCGCTGGGCCGTGCCTTTGGCTTGGAGGCCGAGGTGGTGGATGCCGCCCGCGCCAAGGAGCTGTGGCCGCTGATCGAGACCGATGACGTGATCGGCGCGGTCTGGTCGCCAGCAGACGGGCGGGTGAATCCCTCGGATGTGGCGCTGGCGCTGTCCAAGGGCGCGCGGGCGCGGGGTGTGCGGATCTTCGAGGATACTGCCGTAACCGGCCTGCGGAGGAAAGGCAGGAGGATTGCCGGCGTTGAGATTGGCGGTCATGTGATCGAGGCGGATGAAGTAGTCATCGCCTGCGGCCTATGGTCCCGCGAAGTGGCGGCGATGGCGGGCGCCCACATGCCGCTATATGCCTGCGAGCATTTCTACATCCTGACCAAGCCTTTGGAAGAGGTGCAGGCCCTGGGCAAAGGCGCCCATCTGCCGACGCTGAACGACCAGGATGCCTTCCTCTATGCCCGCGACGATGTGGAGGGGCTGCTGGTCGGCTGTTTCGAACCTCATGCCAAGGGCCTGCCGCTGGACCGGCTGCCCAAGGATTTCTCCTTCGACCTCTTGGACGAGGACTGGGATCACTTCATACCGATGATGGAAAATGCTCTGCGCCGCATCCCGGTGCTGAAGAAGGCCGAGGTGCGGATGCTCCTCAATGGGCCTGAAAGCTTCACCCTCGACAGCCAGTTCATGCTCGGTGAAAGCCCCGAGGTGCCGGGCCTGTTCCTGATGGGCGGCATGAACTCCACCGGCATCGCGCTGGCGGGCGGAGCAGGCAAGGCAATGGCGGAATGGATCATTGCGGGCGAGCCGACGATGGAGCTGAACGAGGCCGATATCCGCCGCTTCAGCCCTGAGATGAACGTGCTGGGCGCGCTGGAGGCCCGCATCCCTGAAGTGCTGGGCCGCCACTACGACAACCCCTACCCCGGCCGCTCGATGGAAACCGCGCGCGGTCAGCGGCGTTCCCCCATACATGCCGGGCTGGAGGCGGCAGGCGCACGCTTTGAGTCTCGCGGCGGCTGGGAGCGCGCCGTCCACTTTGGCGGCAAGGAGGCGCATCTGCCGCTCACCTTCGGTGCGCCCAAATGGCGCGAGCAGGTGGGCCGCGAGGTGGAAGCCTGCCGCAACGGTGCCGCAATCCTGGACCAGAGCGCCTTTGGCAAGATCATGGTTCAGGGGCCGGATTCCTGTGCCTTCCTCAACCACCTCTGCGCCGCGCAGATGGACATTCCTGAAGGCCGCATCGCCTATAGCCAGATCCTGAACCGCAAGGGCGGTGTGGAGAGCGACATCACCGTGCAGCGGCACGGGCTGGAGACCTATCTGATGATCACCGGCGCCGGCGAGGTGGTGCGCGGCCTGAAGCGGATGCGCGAGACCAAAGGCGCATTCCGGGTGGAATTCACAGATGTGACCAGCGGCTTTGCGATCCTCGGCCTGGCCGGAGCAAAGGCCCGTGAGGTGCTGCAGGCAACGTCAAATGCGCCGGTGCCGGACTTGAAGCGCTTCCAGTTCGCGCCGGTCGAGGTCGGCTTGGCCCGCGGCTGGGCCGGGCGGCTGAGCTATACTGGCGAGGAAGGTTATGAACTCTATATACCCGCCGAAATGGCGATGGCGGCCTATGAGGCGCTGGTGGCCGCGGGCACGACCCACGCAGGGCTTTACGCCAGCGGATCGCTCAGGATCGAAAGCGGTTTTCGCGCTTTCAGTCATGAGCTGGGCCCCGGCACCACACCGCCAGAGGCCGGCCTGGGGGAATTCTGCGCCTTTGGCACCGGCTTCGTCGGCGAGGATGCGCTGCAGGACCATATCCCGGAACGCCGGATTGTCTCGATCCTGTTCGACGACCCGGAGGCGATCCCGATCCATGATGAGCCAGTTTTCTACGGCGGCCAGGTTGTGGGCCAGATCACCTCGGCCGCCTGGAGCTACCGCTATGGCCGTTCGGTTGCGCTGGCGATGATTGACCTTCCGTCCGGCGTTACCACTGGACAGCCCCCGGCCGCCCCCCCGGGCGGGGGCTTCACCCCCACCCGCGGCCGGGAACTGTCCTCTGCACTGCTAGAAGGAAAGACTGTGAGCGGTTTCGAAGTCGAAATCGCATGCACTCGCTTTGCCGCAAAGGCGTCACTGAAACCCGCGAAAGAGGCCTTTGCCCATGACTGACACCATCCGCACCACACAGGTTGCCATCATCGGCGGCGGTATCATGGGGGTTGCCGCCCAATTCCAGCTGGCCGAGAACGGCTGGACGGATACGATCCTGTTTGAAAAGGCGGAGCTTACTTCCGGCTCCACCTGGCACGCGGCGGGGCAAATTGCCCATGCGGTGGGCTCGCGCCTGATGGGCTGGATCAACAAGACCTCGATCGAGACCTACAAGCGGGTCGAGAAGGAAACCGGCCAATCTATCGGCTGGCATGAAGTTGGCGGCTTCCGTATCGCCACCACGGATGATGAGGTCGACTGGATGAAGTCGATCATGGGCGTCGGCAAGCTGCTGGATTTGCCGATGGATCTGGCCGGCCCGGAAGAGGTCGCCCGGGTGAATCCCTTCTACAAGGTGGACGGCGTCAAGGCAGCGGTGCGCACCTATGAGGACGGCCATATCGACCCATCCTCCGTTACCATGGCGCTGGCCGCTGCGACCCGCGCACGGGGGGCAAAAATAGAGCGCCGCAACCAGGTTCTGGGAGCCTCCCGCAAAGGCGGTATGTGGCTCCTGCGCACGGCAAAGGGTGATGTGCTGGCCGAGCATGTGGTGATTGCTGCGGGCTCCTATTCCAACCAGGTGGGTGAGTGGTTCGGGCTAAAGATCCCGTCTGTTTCCTGTCTTCACCACTATCTGGTGACAGACACGGTGCCCGAGTTCCTTGATCGCCCCGAGCTGCCGGTGATGCGCGACAACGCCTATGGAGGCTATATCCGCCAAGAACAGAAATCCGGCCTCATCGGCATCTACGAGGGCCATGTCTGCCCCACGGTCTGGGAGATGCCGGAAGGCGCGCCCTGGGCCGCGGAGAATGAGTTGTTCGAGGCGGATTACGACTCGATTGGCGACTTCCTGATGGTGGCCTTCGGCAAGATGCCGGTGCTGGCCAATCTGGGCATCAAACGCGTGGTGCGCGGAGCGATTACTCATACACCGGATGGCGGTATGCTGGTGGGCCCAAGCGGTGCGCCAAATGTCTGGCTGTCCTGCGGCTCCTCCATCGGCCTCGCCTGGGGCGGCGGCGCGGGCAAGGTGCTGGCGGACTGGATGGTCCATGGCGCAGCGGAGATCAACACCCGCGGGTTTGATCCCCGCCGCTATGGCAATTTCGCGTCGGATCATTTCATAGTGGAGCGCACCAAGGATGAGTTCATGCGCCGCCATGACACCCCCTGCCCCGGCAAGCAGTTCAAGAGCCTGCGGCCGCTGAACCGCCACCCGCTTTATGGCCGGCTGGCCGCCAAAGGCGCGGTGTTCGGCGAGGTCTCAGGCTGGGAGCGGCCGCGGTATTTCGGCGAGGTTGGCGAGGTGGAACAGATCGGCTGGGGCCACCAGCCCTGGCACGCCAACGCAATGGCGGAGGCCAAGGCGACGCGGGCGGCGGCGGGCGTCATCGACCTCTGCGCCTTTGCCCAGTTCGAGATCACCGGCAAGGACGCGGGTGCGCTCCTGGACCGGCTGTCGGCCAACAGGATCCCGTCCCGCGACGGGCGGATCAGCCTCAATCATCTGCTGACAGAGAAAGGCCGGTTCGAGACCGAGATCACCATCTGGCGCATTGCTGGGGACCGCTATTTCACCGGCTCGCCCATCGCCCGCGCCAACCCGGATTTCGACTGGATCAAGTCGCACATCCGCGATGGCGAAGACGTGCAGATGATCAATCGGACCCAGGACTGGGGGATGCTGGCACTCTCCGGCCCGGCCTCGCGCCGGATCCTGGCGGAGCTGACTGAGAAGGACCTTGCGAACCAAGCCTTCCCTTGGCTGTCCGGGCAGGAGATTACCGTGGCGGACATTCCCTGTTACGCCCTGCGCGTTTCCTTCGTGGGAGAGCTTGGCTGGGAACTGCACGCGCCGCTGGAGCATACCGGCGAACTCTATGACGCGCTGTTTGCCGCCGGGGAGAAGCACGGGCTGACCGATCTAGGCTCCTATGCCTTCAACGGGATGCGGATGGAGAAGGCCTACCGTGCATCAGGCGAACTGACCACCGATGTCGGGCCGCTCGACGTAGGGCTGGAGCGGTTTGTGGCGGCGGAGGGCCGGGACTTCCTGGGCAAGGAGGCTTTGCTGGCGCGTGATCCAGGCTGGGAGCTGTTCTACGCCGAACTCCACGCAGACGGGATCGACATCCACGGCGGCGAGCCAGTGCTGCTGGCGGGCAATCCGGTCGGCCTGACCACTTCGGGCGGATTCGGTTATACGGTTGGCAAATCTCTGGGCTGGCTGTTTGTCCGCAAAGGCACCCCGCGCAAAGGCCTCAGCGTGCAGATCCTGAACCAGGAATACCCCGTGACTGTCCACCCGGACGCTCTGTTTGACCCGCAGAACCTGCGGCCCCGATCCGAGGATTGAGACCATGACCACGATCAACGGCGGCGAGGCCGTCTACCGCGTTTTGAAAGCCAATGGCATCGATACCGTGTTCGGCCTGCTGGGCGGCTCGATGCTGGAACTCTATGACGCGATGTATCAGGGCGGCGAAATCGCCTATGTCGGTGCCCGGGATGAACGCGCAGCGGGCCATATGGCGGACTCCTGGGCACGGATGACCGGCAAACCCGGTGTGGTGCTGGGGGCGCAGGCCGGTCCCGGTGTGGTCAATATCGTGACGGCGGTGGCTGAGGCGCAGCTGGCCTATTCGCCGCTGGTGGTAATCGCCGGCGCCATCACCCGCGCCGACCAGGGCAAGGACACCTTCCAGGAGGTCGACCAAGTGGCGCTGTTTGCGCCGATCTCGAAACGTTCTGTCATGGTCACCGATCCTGCGCGGCTGGCGCCGATGCTGGAGGATGCAATCCGGCTGGCCAACTCGGGCCGCCGCGGGCCGGTGGTTTTGCATGTGCCGCGCGACCTGTTTGCCGCCGAAGTCCCTGCTATCGGCCCGAAGCCGGTGAACATCGCACGCCCGGGGCCTGCGGCACCAGAAGACATCACCGCCATCGCTGCAATGCTCTCAAATGCAAAACGCCCGGTGATCTTTGCCGGCGGCGGGTTCAAATGGGGCAAGGGGCGCGATGCCCTGACCGCTCTGGCAGAGACGCTGGAGGTGCCGGTGGTGGCCTCGACCGGCCACGCCGATGTGATGCGCCACAGCCATCCGTGGTTTGCAGGCCAGGCGGGGCCGCGGGGCAACCGGGTGGCCAGCCGCCTCACAAAAGAGGCCGACGTGATGGTGGTGCTGGGCGCGCGGCTGGGGTTCAACTCCACCTTCCACAGCAACGACTATGTTGGCGCCGACACCCGCATCGCCCATGTGGACATCGACGGCTCCGCCGTGGGCCGCTACTTCCCGGCCGAGATCGCGGTGCAGGCCGATGCCCGGCTGACGGCCAAGGCGCTGGCCGCAGCGGCCTCGAAACCCTTGGCGGACGCATGGCGGGCAGCGTTCAAGGCCGACATGGAAACCCTTGCCGCTGAACGCGCGGAGGAAGCGCAGATCGCCACCCTGCCGATGCACCCGCGCCGGGCACTGGCAGAGATCCGCGCGGCATTGCCAGAAAACGCGATTGTCACCCTGGACACCGGCAACACCTGCCTGCAGGCCGCCGACCGGCTGGCGCATCATGAGCCGATGAGCCTGATCACCCCGCTGGATTTCGGTCTCGTGGGCTTTGGCCTGGCCGCAGCCATCGGCGCCAAGGCCGCCAGCCCGGACCGCCCGGTTGTGGCAGTGATGGGCGACGGAGCCATCGGCTACACTATGATCGAAATCCAGACCGCCATTCAGCACAAGCTGCCGATTGTGGTGATCGTGCTCGACAACCAGGCTTGGGGGGCCGAGAAGGCTTATCAGCAGGAATTCTATGGCGGGCGCCTGCTGGGCGCTGAAATCACCTCGCCGCGCTATGACAAATTCGCCGAGCTTTGCGGCGGCAAGGGCATCTGGGTGGATGGCCCCGGCAAGATGGGCCCGGCCCTGGAAGCGGCGATTGCCAGCAATGAGACCACCATCATTCAGGCCAGGATCGACCCCGGCGCGCTGATGACGCTGCGCAAGGATCTGTTCACAGCGCCGGCAAAGGAGTGAGCCCATGACAACCTGGGACACGATCATCATCGGGGCCGGCAACGCCGCGTTCTGTGCCGCCCATGCCGCGCGGGAAAAGGGAGCAACCGTGCTGATGCTGGAATGCGCGCCCGAGGCGGAAAACGGCGGTAACTCGCGCTATACCGCGGGCGCCATACGCTTCGCCTATGGCGGCGCGGACGATATCCGCGCGCTCTGCCCGGACCTTTCGGAAGAGCAGATCGCCATCACCGATTTCGGCACCTATACCGAGGGGCAGTTCTTCGACGATATGTTCCGAGTCACCCGCTTCCGCACCGATCCGGCCCTGTGCGAGCGGCTGGTGACCACCTCGCGCGACACCATGCACTGGATGCGCGGCAAGGGCATCCGCTTCATGCCGATCTACGGCCGGCAGGCGTTCAAGGTCGATGGGCGGTTCAAATTCTGGGGCGGGCTGACGCTTGAGGCTTGGGGCGGCGGCCCCGGCCTGGTGGATGCCCACACCGAAATCGCCAAAGCCAGCGGTGTGGAAATCCGCTATGAAACCCGCGCAGTGGAGATTTTGACCGACGGCTATGCCGTGACTGGCGTCAAGGTCCGTCACAAGGGCGACCTTCAGGATCTACACTCAAAGTCCGTGGTGATTGCCTCGGGCGGCTTCCAGGCCAGCCCGGAAATGCGCACCCGCTACCTCGGCCCCGGCTGGGAGATGGCCCGGGTGCGCGGCTCCCGCTTCAACACCGGTGAAGGGATCAAAATGGCAATGGCGGCCGGCGCCTCCACCTATGGCAACTGGTCGGGCTGCCACGCGGTCGGCTGGGACTACAATGCGCCGGAGTTCGGCGACCTGGATGTGGGCGACGGCTTCCAGAAGCATTCCTACCCCTGGGGGGTGATGGTCAACGCCACCGGGCGCCGCTTTGCCGACGAGGGGGCCGATTTCCGCAACTACACCTATGCCAAATACGGCCGCGTGATCCTGGACCAGCCGGACCAGTTCGCCTGGCAGGTTTTTGATGCCAAGGTCACCCACCTGTTGCGCGACGAATACCGCATCAAGCGGGTGACGAAGGTAACCGCCCCCACGCTTGAGGCGCTTGCCCAGAAGCTGGAAGGCGTGGATCCGCAAGGCTTTCTCGATGAAATCCGCGCCTATAACGCCGCAGTGGACACCGGCACGCCGTTTGATCCGAACGTCAAGGACGGCCGTGGCACGCGAGGGCTGGCGGTGCCGAAATCCAACTGGGCTAACACCATCGACGAAGGACCGTTTGAAGCCTACCAGGTGGGCTGCGGCATCACCTTCACCTTCGGCGGTCTCAGGATCGATCCGGACAGCGCGCAGGTCCTGGACAACGACCTCGCGCCGATCCCCGGCCTGTTTGCGGCAGGCGAACTGGTCGGCGGCATCTTCTATTTCAACTATCCCGGCGGAACCGGATTGATCAGCGGATCGGTCTTCGGCCGGCTGGCCGGGGAGCATGTGTTAAACGGGTAGGAACAGCTGGCTTCCTCAAGCTGAGTTCGGATAACCCGGTACGGATCACTCGTCATGCACGGTGTTCACATATGCAACAAACATCTGCCGCCCCAAAGTCCACTCTGATGTTGCAACACCGCATGTGGATGAGGCCAAGCCTGTGATGGCCCGACAACTGATCCCGCCGAAGCATCTCAGGCGGGGAAACGCAAATGACAACTTCGAGTGTGCTTTTCGAAACGAAATCAGACTGCTGTTAAAATTGATCAACCGGTCCTGATACGCACAGCAGCACTAGCGACCGCCGCATTACCGCCCGCCACTACTAAAACCCACTCCGCAACCCATGTGCTGAAGGATCCGCGTGTTTCAGATCCAAACTGATTGCAGTTTCATGATCACCGCTGCGGTACCCGTCAATGCCAGCGTGAATATGCCGAAGAAAGCCAGCGCAAGCAGGATCGGCCCGAGCTTGCCCGGCAGCTTGTATACCAGACCGCGCAACCATTCCCATCGCCCGGAGCACCTTTCAAGACTGCTGTCGATCACTGTCGCGTATAGGGGCAAGGCGCTGAACAGCGTCGCGTAAAGGTAAACACCGGAAATGTTCTCAAAAAAGGCCGATCGAACAAGTGTCGGCCCAACCACCTGCAACGCCTGCCAGTGATCCCCTCCGAATGAGCCGAACCAGTCAGCCGAGACGAAATAGATTACCCCATGCACCAGGACGAAAATGACGACTCTTGCAGGCAGGTCGATCAGGAGGATACGTGTCGGCACGGCTCCTTCACGCTGTTTGGCGGTACTTACGGCAAAGAGAAAGAAGCTCACGTAGTTCACGGCAAATACAACAGGTAATCCATTTGTCACGACCTGCCGCAGAAACCGGCTGAACGCGGGCCCACTTCCCAATAACAATGCCCCGAAGCCCGGTGTGAGGGCGATATAGAGCAGCAATAGCGGAAACAGGCCTGCGCAACTGACAACCAATGTGTTGCGGACAAATTTCCAGGCAGGCATGTTGATGCTGAAGTATGTTTTCATTGCACAGGGCATTGCCAGCCATTCTGGCACGAAGCCGATGGGCGGCGCTCATAATGTCCTCAGAACGTTATGTTCTACCGCTTAGTTCTTCCGATACTATATCCAGGAAACAACGGGCAGAGAACGATATCGGCGAAAAGAGTTCATTCGCTGCGGCCGTGAAGCCGCTTCCAGCCTTGGAAATCAGTCATCACTCCACCGTCAATAACTGGCATTTCTGTCAGTAAACCGACCTCCAACGGCCTATTGCGATGCAGCGGTGCAGCCCGTCATAGCGGTCCTTAGTGCATCGTGGAGCATAGCAAAGGACTGAATGACGGCAATGCGGGACGTAGCCGCCGTTCGCCGCTCACGCAGCGTGAGCGTCCTAATTGGACCTGTCGCGGGTTTGTGCCGCTCCTTTGACCACGTATCGTGCCGCAAAGGATAACACAGATCGCATCACGACCGAGCGAGGAATTTCGGGCAGAAGTTGTTCGCGTAGCATTGACCAGTGGGCCGCCGCGTAAGCAGGCGGCCGCTGACTTCGGGATTGGCTTCTCGACACTGAACCGCTGGATACGGCAAGGCAGGCGCTCCCCCAAGAAGCCAGCCCGCCGATCCGGTCTCGAACGTAAGACCGCCGGGCTGCGGAACGAGAACCGTATGCTCCGGGTGGAGAGGGACGTTCTAAACTGAGCCGGATCAGGAATTGATCCGGGGGATCAATTCCCCGGCGAAGGCCACCCGGTTCTATGCGGAGCGAAGCGAATGAGGTTCGCCCTCATCGCAAAGAACGCAGGCAAGCTGCCCACTGAGCGGACCCGGGAATTGCTGCGATAACGCTGCCGTCGAGGCACTCGTCAAGACGATCAAGGCCGAGTTTCTGTGGCAACGGTCATGGCCAACGCGCTGGGTCGCCGAACTGGCAATCTTCAAATACATCAACGGCTTCTACAATCCGCGCCGCAGGCACTGAGCGCTCGGTTGGAAAAGCCCCTTGGCCTTCGAGGCTCAGGCCGCATAAATGAGAACCTGGAGCGGCACAAATCCGTGACAGGTCCAATATACGCCTATCGCTGTTTGCTACCGTTGCTCAAGCCGGCACGCCCGGGGATGTGCTTCTCGACGGCCTGAAAGTTGAGCTGTACTTCCCTGCGGACGAAAAAAGCACGCAGCTGCTCAAGGTGAAAGCTGGATAGATCACTCCTCCGCTGGCGGCACGGCCCGCTGATAGAGATGCCATGTGGTGTGGCCAAGGATCGGCAGGGTGAAGATCAGGCCCAGAAACGCCGGAACCAGCGACAACAGCATGGTGACCGAGATGACAGCCGCCCAGGTGAGCATGACCACCGGGCTTTCCGTGACGACGCGAATGGACATCAACATGGCGGAAACGAAATTGGTTTCCCGGTCGAGCAGCATGGGCATGGCGACGACGGTCACCGCGAACAGTACAGCCGACAGAAACGCACCCACGCAGGTGCCGATTGCAAGGAAGGTCCAGCCCTGCGGTGTGAAGAAGACGGTATTCAAGAACCCGTCAAAATCCGAAAAGGATGCATTCTTAAGGGTGATCGCCAGCCAAAGCCGGACCTGGTAAATCCACACCCAGAAAATGAACAAGGTGACAAAGGCCATCCAGCCCATTTCGCGCTTGCGCTGACTGGCCATGACGGTGAGGATTTCAGACCAGCCGAAACTCTCTCCCTTTTGCATCCGGCGGGACATTTCATAAAGCCCGGCAGCGGCGAAAGGCGCGACCAGCGGAAAGCCCACAGCGGCGGGAATGATCATCCAGATCGCGCCGAGCCAGACCAGGCACCAAACAAACAGAATCCCGAAAACTGCATAGAAAAGGCCGAAGAAGCCGCTCAGGAAGGGGCGGGCCAGAAAGTCGGAAAACCCGGCCTTCAGCGACGCGGTGATATCACCCGCAGTCACCTTATTGACCTTGGGCAAGGCTGGCCGTTTCGGCGTCAGATTGTCCGGTGGTGTGGAACCTTCGGTCTTGGATGTCATGACACACTCCTCCCAAGGCATGGCGCCGCGCTGGTCCGTTTGCCAACAGATTCAGCGGTGAAACAGACATCCCTCCTCCGCATACAAGTTTGCATCAGGTGAGGCATACGGGCAAGGGCGGAGTATGGCAGCTAAGTCCCGCTTAGCGATCCTGCCATAGCCCTGCGTTGAACTTCTGAGTGACACGGTTTGCGTCGTGCCGCACTCGCGCGAAGCAGGCAGGCGATCAAGGACTGCAAAGGGCGTATTCCGTTGAAAAACTCGTGCTTGATCGAGAGACATCCCGCGGATTCAATTCCGGTCTCGGGCGGGAGGATTGGCGATGATGGGACAGGGGCAGGAAGCGCAACCGGCACTTTTCCACGAGTTCCCGCCGGAAGATCATGTCCCGCACGGTCACTTTCTTTGGTTCATTGGCCGCTTCGCAGGTCTGACTGGCATCCGCGTCTATCTGGCGGATTTCTGCAGCCACACTTGCCGTCCGTCCGTTAACCCCGAATTGCCGATCCGGATACTCGCGGCCGGGCATTGCTTCGGCATCCGGTCCGAACGCCGGCTCTGCGAGGAGGTGCATCTGAACTTGGCGCACCGGTGGTTCTGCCAGCTTGATCTGAGTGACCGGGTTCCGGATCACTCGGCGTTTTCGAAAAACCGCCCCTCCCGGCGGTGCAGGCGCTGCATCTGGGAAGGTCTGGTCAGCGGCCAGCGCGTGGCCATCGGCGCCGGCCTGATTGAGGCAGATGCCGGCGCGCGCAAGATCAACCGCGAAGAGAATGAAGACGCCCGCCAGGTTGCTCGCGACACTGCCAGTAGCGAGCAACCTGGCGGTCTCAATGAAGCTGAGGAAGAAGGCCGGGATGCTCTTCGCGCACCTCAAGCGCATCCTGGGCCTGGGAAGGCTCCGGCTACGCGGCCCATGCGGCGCAAATGACGAATTCCTGCCCGCCGCCACCGTCCGGACCCTCCGGAAACTCGCCAAGATCCTTCCCGTACTGCAGCAAACGTGGAACGCCTGACTGGGACGGCGCACGCGCCCTTCTCAAGCGCCGGATTTCTGCGCCCGCGAACGGGTGTTTTTCCACGGAACCGGCGGGGAACAGACCTTCGCTGCAGCCAACCTGCCACTAATTTGGCGCTTCCTAAGCGGACATTCAAACTGGAGGTCAGCCGACCTATTCAAAGCGGGGTAGCGAACAATTGGAAATCTTCAGCAGGCGGTACAGCCAGCTTTTAAGGCAGCATAGGCTCGCCGCTTTCCACGGCCTTCGCAGACTACATAATGTTTTGCGGGTGAAGCATTTTGGTGTGTCAAAAAGCTGGCACCTATTTCCACCTTCAATGCGCTTCACTTTGCGAGGAGGATTGGAGAAAACTGCGGTCAGCTACAGAGACGAGCTTGACATCAATTCAGAACCGGCGCCTGGAACTAGCTGGGCTTCATCTCCATAGCATCTGCTGGCATTTTGCAGCCTCACTGGCTTGTACGGTCCAAACTGTCGCGGGCTGCTTGCAGGGTGTTCAACAAAATGTCGATATCCTGCTCGCTGGTGCGCCAGGACGAAACGCTGATCCGCAGCGCCGGTTCGCCGTTCCATACAGTGCCGCCGAACCACGCTTTCCCGGAGCGCTCCACCAGCAGTTGCAGCTCCTTGGTCTGCGATTCGGTGCCATAGCGGAACAGGACCTGGTTCAAGACGGGCTCGCACAGCAGGTCAAACCCAAGCCCAGGCAGAGCCTCGGCGATACGGGCAGCCATGCTGCAGTGCCGCTCGATCATCTCCGCAACACCGGCGCGGCCAAGCGTGCGAAGTGCCGCCCAAATTGGCACGCCGCGCGCGCTCCGGGAAAACTCGATGCCCAGGTTCTTCTGGCTCTCGGCGGATGCGGTGGAATAGGCAGCGTCGCTGTTCATGGCCGCCGCCATTGCGTCGCGGTCGCGGCAGATGCCCGCAGCGCCGTCATACGGGGTATTGAGCCATTTGTGCCCGTCAGTGGTCCAGCTGTCCGCGCCCTTGATTCCGCTTGTCAGGCCGCGCTTTGCCGGGGCGGCGCGTGCCCATAGGCCAAAGGCCCCGTCGACATGCACCCATGCACCGGCCTGTTTCGCCTTTTCGATCAGCGGCAGGAAGGGGTCAAAGCTGCCCGTATTCACCTCGCCGGCCTGCAGGCAAAGAATGGTCTGCCCATCCAGTGCAGGAAGCCGGGCCGGGTCAATACGGCCGGCGCTGTCCACCGGCGCCTTGATCAGCCGGGCCTGGCCGAAGCCCAGTATCCTCAGGGCTTTGAGAACCGTGACATGCGCCAGCTCGGAAACGACGACCTTGATGTCCGGCGCCCCCTGCAACCCCATGGCATCAAAATCCCATCCGCATTTCTTGAGCAGTTCGCGCCGCGCGACGCTAAGGCAGACAAGCGTGCTGGCGGTCGCCGAGGTTCCAAACGCCACACCGCTTTCGCGGGGCAGGTCCAAGATCTCCAGCAGCCATTTCGCTGCGACCTTCTCAATCTTGTCTGCCACCGGCGAGTTTATCTGGGAGGAAGCACATTGATCCCAGGCCGACGCCAGACGCTGCGCGGCGGCGGCGGCCGGCAGCGTTGCACCGATCACAAAGCCAAAATACCGGGGGCCGTTTGAAACCGCCGTTGCCGGCGAACCGGAGTCGTCCAGCAACGCCAGAGTTTCATGCGCCGAGCCTTTGCTGTCCCGCAATGGTTCGTCAAACCGCGCAAGCTGCTGCAGGGCAGCGGCATCGGGAAATACAGGCATCTCCGACACGCGGGCAATGTAGCGCGCGGCCCTTGTGTCAGCATCGCTCAGTAGCTGGAGTTCGTCCTGCTGCTCTTTCGGCGCCGTTTGTTGCATTCTGAACTCCTTGTCTGAGAACATTCTCTAGTTGGTAGCAGACCCGAAGACTGTGGGCATTGCTGTCCGCGCTGTGACTGGCCTGCGCCCGCATGTTTTCGCGCCTTCTGCCTGCTGCCTGCTGCATCTGCGCCGGGAACGGCGCAGACGCACAACCGTCGTGAGAGCCCGTCCGCCCTTCAGCTGGCCGCGATGAACTCGGACACCAAGCCTGATATCAGCTGCGGCGCGTCTTCCGGGCTGTAGTGGCCGGTTTCGGGCAAGGTCCTGACCTGGCCGCCGGGGAACGCCTGCCGGAACAGGGACAGAAAATGCTCTGCCTGCAGCGTCCTGTCGGCTTCGCCCCAAATGGCGATAGCAGGTTTCTTTGCCAGCTTGGAGATTACGGCGTCACTTGCTTCTTCGAATGCATGTTTGCCGGTGGCAAAGCCTTTGGCCCAGCCGATTGCGCCCGCAGCAAACTCAGGCGCGGGAAACGGCGCCCGGTAGGCGTTCAGCCAGGTTTCGGTGATCAGCTCATTGCGGACAAAGCCATTTAGCTTGAGTGTCGACAGGATGTTGTAATCAAGGTGGCCGAGCACCGCTTCCAGGGTGCCTTTTTCCTCTGCCTGCATGATCCACTGGAACCAGGGCGCAGCGCCGGCATTGGCTATCAAGCGGTCCAAAAGATCAGGCTGCCCGAGGGGTGTCGGGCCATTGACCGAAACGATCCGTTTGATCCGGTCCGGGTGCCGGATGGCCAGGCCCATGCCAACCGGCCCGCCGAAGTCATGCATGACAAGGGTCACATCCCGGAGATCCTGCTCCAGAACAAAGCGCTCCGCATTGTCGATATGATCCTGCAGCCAATAGCTGCGGTCCTGCGGGGTGGCGCTTTTGCCAAACCCCATATGGTCGAGAGCGATCACACGGGCATCACGGGACCATTCAGCAATTTGCGCACGGTAAAGGTAGCTCCAGGTCGGTTCGCCATGCAGAAGCAGCAGCGTCTCCGGGCCGCTGCCCTCATCGACATAGTGCAACGGATAGCCGGCAGCGGAACTGAAGCGGGCTGGATACGGCCAGGTTCCCGCAAAGGTCTCATCGGCAGCGACTGCGATCAGTCGCGTATCATGGCCCGGTGCGGATTGCTGCGATGCCGGGCCGCTGGTCTGAAGGTCGGCGGTCATTCGGTAGCTCCTTTAATGTGTGTGAGTCACATATATAATTGGCCTCTTCCAATTCAAGTGTGTGAATCACATATTCCCGGTATGACGGATGAATCACGACGGACTGCGAATTTGCTGGGGGCGGCGGTGCTCTGCCTGCACGATGAGCTAAAGACGGTTCTGGCGAGGCAGTTCCACCGCTCCGGAGAAGGGCCTGCGGCGCTTTGCGCTTTGGGCCATCAGCCAGGTCTGTCGAATGACGCTCTGAGCCGGCTATTGGATCTCACCCATACGGGCACAGTGCGCCTGATCGACAGGCTGGCCGAGGATGGTCTTGTCAGACGCCAAGCGGCGGAGCACGACAAGCGCAGCGTTGCGCTTTTTCTCACTGAGGCCGGCCAAGCCGCACGGGAGAACATATTGCGCGAGCGGCTGGCGGCACTGGAGGCAGTGACCGGCGGCCTGTCTGATGACGAGCAAAAGGACCTGACCCGGCTGCTTGAAAAACTGTTGCAAGCTGCTGCCGGAGACGACACCCACAAGCTGCGGACCTGCCGCCTGTGCGACAGCCGTGTCTGCACAAACTGCCCGATCCTGGTGCCTGTAAACGGGCCGGACAGAGGAGTTCGGCAATAGTGCCAGGCTTTGCTGCGCAAACGCCAAGGGGGGGGAGCCAGCAAGGCAGTCCAAGTGCATGAGCAGATCCCCGAGGTAAGGCTGAACCTCACCGGTTCGAGCTGCTACAGAAACAAACGCTCCCCGCCCGAAATCGCTTTAGATCAAGGTACTCTTGTCGAGCACTTCAACGTCGTAGAAAAGACGCCCTCGACATCCGGAACCTGCCGACAGTTGACCGAACCATCCAGAGCGGTGGAGATGACCTGATTGCCGTCTACAATGACAATCTGGCTTCCGGCCCGAACGATCCCGGCCGGGTTGCCCACGCCGTGCCCGTCCGAGAGCCTGATTTCCTCTGCTGCGCCGCCAGGATCAATCCTGTAAAGCCTGCCGTTTGTTGCGTCTGAGCCGAACTCTTCACCGGGTCCGCCTGGGCCGATCGCAACCGCATAAAGGTCCGAACCCACTGGCAAAAGGGCTTCGGTAAGGGCCGGCAGCCTCTGTTCTGCGGAAGCCGGACAGGACAGGGCACAGGCAGTCAATAAGGGGAAGGCCTTCGTCTTAAACAATACTCCTGCGTGATTTCATTGTGTGTTGCCGTCAGCGTTCCCGGAATTCGCCGTTACCCGACAGCGGCATTGGGAAAGCGGCGGCGATCAGGTGCCTCACCCGAAGGTCAGAAAATGCGGGGCCAGCACAGTGACAGCGGTATCAATGATCAGCGGGTCCTCATAGAATTGAAGCTGATTGGCACCCTCGATCCAATGCAGCACCATCTGCTCCGATGCGATCCCATCAAAGATCCGGCGCGGTATGTCCGGCCCGCTTGCAGCCCTGTCGCCACGGATCATCAAGACCGGCAGGTTCAGATGAGGGGTTGTTTCGTCGATCCTCCAGCCCCAGATGCCGGCCTCGCTCATTGCGGTGATACGGTTTTCCCAGCTGCCCCTGAAAGTCAGCCAGGGAGCCCTGTTGTCCCAGGGCAGGTACCAGTCCGCAATAGCTGTGGCAGTCAGAAGGGCATCGTCAGAGCCAACAATCGGAATGTAGCTGGCTTCCCCTGTCTTTGCGTAAGCGGCGGCGGCATTTGCGGCCCGTGCCATGCGCGCTTCAACTGCGGCATCGCTGCCAAGGTAAATTCTGGCGGTTTCGGTAGTCAGGTAATGGCCCGCGACAACTCCGAGAGACGCCACGCGGCCGTCCATTGCCGCCGTTTCGATTGCCCAGTTGACACCTTGGCAGTTCCCCAGGAGGTGCAGCCTGTTTGCGTCTATGCCCTCTTGCACGGCGAGAAAACCGAGGGCGGCCTGGCAGTCTTCAACCTTGGCTTCACCAGACTCGTAGCGCCGGGGAGTACCTGAGCTTTCGCCGTGATAACGCGGATCGAAAATCAATATGGCCAGTCCGCGCGATGACAGGCGGGTTGCGTATTGCACCGGCGACTGTTCCTTGACGAAGGCAACAGGCCCGATGATGACGACCGCCGGGTGAGGACCTTCCGAGGCAGGTATCAGCAGCCTTCCAGCTAGGCTCTGGACTCACTGAGTTTCAAAGCCAGTAGATGACGACGGCGGCAAAAGCGGTTGCTGAAAGGAAGACCTTCGGACATCTGTCGTAGCGGGTCGCGATGCGTCTCCAGTCCTTGAGCCTGCCGAACATGATCTCGATCCGGTTTCGCCGCTTGTCATATTTGATGGTTGCTTTCCGCTGTCTGCGACCGGGGATGCGGGCACGTATCCCTTTGTCTTTCAACGCTTCCCGGAACCAATCAGCATCATAGCCACGGTCGCCCAGCAGCCACTCGACCTCTGGCAGACTACTCAGCAGAGCCCGAGCACCGATATAATCACTGACCTGCCCGGCGGTGACGAACAAGCTCAGCGGACGCCCCTAGCCGTCACAGACGGCGTGCAGCTTGGTATTCATACCGCCCTTGGTCCGCCTAATCAGGCGGCCACCCCCCTTTTTGACGTCCATACTGGTCGCTGTCCGGTGTGCCTTGAGATATGTTGCGTCAATCATGACGGTCTTATCTTCACTGTGGTCAGCCGCCAGTCCAGTCATCATCTGAGCGAAGATCCCCTTATCGCTCCATCGCTTCCAACGGTTGTGCAAGGTCTTGTGCGGGCCGTATTCCTTCGGCGCATCCCGCCAGCGCAAGCCATTGCGATTGATGAAGATAATCCCGCTCAGGACGGGCTGGTCATCGACCCGAGGCTTGCCATGGGACTTTGGGGAATAAGGCTCCAGTCGCGCCATCTGCGCATCGGTCAGCCAAAAGAGATCAGACATGTCACCGCTCGATTTTCGACCGGTGAATCATGACGATCAATCGAAATCAATGGGTCCTGCTCCTAGCGCAGCCGCCGTTCCTGAGTCCTGTTTTACTGCACAACGCACAAACGGCAGGTTTGACGGGCTGCGCCGCGGTGGCAAAGGCTACTGTTGGATGTCTCCTTCGGGCCGTCTGCGCGGAAGGTACTTGGCAGGTTAGCGGAATTTCCTGCCGCTCCGCCGCATGCGTTGGGATAAGGATGGGCAAAGTGGCATTTCAGCTACCCCGAAACCTGTCCGGCCCGAAAACACTGCCCCAAGCTTCCTGCGGTCGTCCGGCGATGACATCTGCGATTAAACGTCCAGTGGTAGCCCCAAGCGTCAGCCCTAGTTGGCCGTGGCCGGTGGCAAAGGACACATTGGCCAGTCTGCCTGTTCTCCCGATGATTGGCCGGGTGTCGGGAGTGAACGGGCGGCGGCCCATGCGCCGCGTGCGCTTGCCGGTCTGCAGCCCCGGCAGCACCCTATGCGCGCGGTTGACCAGCACATCCGCCCGGCGCCAGTTGGGCGCAGCAGAGGAACTGGCGAATTCCACCGTGCCGGCAACCGCCAGTTCATTCTCATATGGCGTGATGCCAAACCCGCCTGCAGGGTAGAAAACCGTGTGCTTCAGATCCACCCCGGCATCCTGCAGGCCGGTCGAATAGCCGATCAGGCCTTCCAGGTGCAGCGGGATGCCCAACTGCCGGGCCAGGCCCCTGGACCGGGTGCCTGCCGCAATCACCACCTCGTCGGCGGGCAGCAGCCGCCCGTCCGCCGCCCGGACGGCAGTCACCCGCGCGCCATCGAGCTGAAAGCCTTCGCAGGCCAGCGGCAGCACCGTGCCGCCGCGCTGCGCAAACACCTGCATCAGCGTTTCCACCAGCCGCTTGGGATCGGTCACAAAGCTCCAGTCCCGCAGCACCGCCGCATATTTGAAATCACTGGCGATGGCGGGCTCCATCTCATGCGCCTCCCGGCCGCTGATCTCGTCAATGGTGCAGCCCAATTCGCGCGCCAGGCCAAAGGCCGCGCCCATGGTCGCCTTGTCCCGCTCGTCATCGAACAGCTTGATCACCGGCCGCTCCACCAGCAGCTCCGGGGCGCCGGCATCCGCCAGCTGCACCTTGACATCGGCGGTGGCGGCAAAGGTCAGCCGGGCCAGGTCGGCGGCAATCGCCCGCATCCGCGACGGCAGCGAGTTGGCGGCAAAGCGGGCGAACCAGGGCAACAGCCCCGGCGCGCTGGCAGGGCGCAGCGACAGCGGCGCCTCGGGGTCCAGCAGCCAGCCTGGCACCTTCATCAGCATGCCCGGCTGCGATAGCGGCACGATCTCTCCCACCGCGATGCAGCCGCAGGACGCCCAGCTTGCGCCCTCCCCTGCCGGGCCGGGCTCCAGCACGGTGACGCTGTGCCCGTCCGCCTGCAGCGCCAGCGCGCAGGAGATGCCGGCAATGCCGCCGCCGGCAATCACCACCCGTTTCATGCGGGCTTCGCCAACGCATCGAGCTGCGCCAGCAGTTCGGTGCTGACCGCAACCCCGTCCGCCTCTGCCGCCGCACGTTTCTTCAGCCGCCCGTCACCCGGCACCCGGGCCGCGCCATTGCCCTCGATCTCGGCGCAGATGCGGGTGATGTACTCGCCAAAACCCGCATTGCCGAACCGCTCCGGGTCGATCGCGATCAGGGTGGCGCCGCCCTTGATGTTGAGCGCGCCGAAAGATTCCCGCTCCTGGTTGTCGACCGACAGCGTGCCACCGGCCAGGGCCGCGCCCAGGACCTCGATCATGAAGGCAATCGCCGCGCCCTTGTGCTCGCCGAACGGCAGCAGGCTACGGGTTTCCAGGATCGCATTGGGGTCGGTGCTGGGGTTGCCATCCGGATCCAGCCCGGCAGGCCGCGGCAGCTCGTGGCCCTCGGCGGCGGCCATGCGGATATCCATCAGCGCCACCATCGAGGCCGCCTGATCCCAGACCACAGGTGCTGCGCCCTCGCGCGGACAGGCAAAGGACATCGGGTTGGTGCCGAACACCGGGCGCACGCCGCCCTGCGGCACCACCATCGACAAAGAGTTGATCACCGCCAGCGCCACCAGCCCGGCCTCGGCCAGCGGCTCGGTGTCAAACCGCAGCCCGCCCAGGTGGTGGCAGTTGGCGCAGGTAAAGGCGGCAATGCCGTTCTCGCGCGCCAACGCAATCAGCTCCTCCCGCGCCGCGGCGGCGGCAATCTGGTAATAGCCGTTGCCGGCGTCGCCGCGCAGCACGCCCGGCGCGATCTTCTCGATCTTCGGGGCGGCGGCGCCATTGGCATAGCCGGAAGTGAAGCTCTGTGCATAGACCGGCAGCATCCGCAGCCCGTGGCTGCGCGGGCCGTCGCGCTCCGAGCAGGTGACGATCTCCGCGATCAGATCGCTGCCGGCCGCATCCATGCCCGCGGACACAAGGACGGATTTGGCCAATGCCCGCACTTCGGCGAGTGAGAGCGTTTTTGTCGAAGATGTGGTCATGGGCTCAGATCCTGTCCTTGTGCCGGGTCAAAGGGGCGCCTTGGCGCCCGCAGTGTCAGGCTTGGTACAATGCGCGTTTCCTGGCAACAAATTCGTCCAGCGCGCCGCGCTGATCGTCCGGCATCGGCGGCTGCACATAGCTATCCAGCATCCGCCGCGCCGCCTCGCGGCCGGTGATCTCCGCGGTCTTGGCGCCTTCCGCCTCCCATTGCTCGAAACTGTCGTTGTTCTGCAGCGGGTTCATGTGCATCGGGTTTTCGCGGGTATGATCGGTGCCCAGGAAATGGCCGCCGGGGCCGATCGCCTCGATGTCGCCCAGCAGCGCATCCAGGTTCTCTTCCCTCAGGCCGCTGAAGAAGCGGTGGAAGTTCTCCAGCTGCAGGGTGTCCTGCACCCATTTCGCATAGCTCACGCCCAGCGCGCCCTCCAGGAAACCGGCCGAGTGCACGATATAGTTGGCACCGCCCAGAAGCACCGGCCACATGGTGTTGGCGGTGTCGAACCCCGCCTGCATGTCCGGCGACTTCGACCCGGTCCACATGGTGCAGGTGCGCCAGGGCACGCCGTAGAACCGCGCCATCTGCCCCACCAGCAGGTTCATCAGCCCCGGCTCGGGCGAACCCATCATCGGCGCGCCGGTTTTCATCGACACCCCCATGATAGCCACCCCCAGCACCATCGGCGCGCCGCGGCGGATGATCTGGCTGTAGGCCATGCCCGCCAGGCTTTCGGCAATCAGCAGCGCCACGCCGCCCTGCGGGCTGGCCGGGGCCGAGGCGCCCGCCAGCACAAAGGGCGACAGCAGGCAGGGCTGGTTCGCCGATGCATAGACCCGCAAGGACTGCAGCATGGTTTCATCCCAGACCAGCGGCGTGTTGCAGTTCAAAAGCGCGGCCAGAACGACATTGCTGTCCACGAACTCCTCGCCAAAGACGAGGCGCACCATCTCCACCGTGTCATGCGCCGCCTGCTCCGACTGCACCGCGCCCTTGATCGGCTTGTCGGTCAGCGTCAGCGCCGCGTGCACCAGTTCCAGATGGCGCAGCGGCACCGGCACGTCCTGCGGCTCCACCGGCAGGATGCCCGGCACCATCATCGACTGGCTCATCTGGCTCATCTTGAAGAAGTTATGCGCATCCTCCAGCGCCGACGGCCGCCGCCGACCCTCCAGGTCATAGACAAAAGGCGCGCCATAGGCATTGGCAAAGACCGAGTGCCGGTTGCCCACCCGCAGCGAGCGCTCCGGGTTGCGGGCGGCATACCCCCATTCCGACGGCACCGAGGAAATCAGTTCCATCAGCATGTCGCGGCCGATGCGGACCCGTTCGCCCCGCACATCGGCACCGGCCCGTTTCCAGTCCGCCAGCGCCACCGGATCGCGGAACACGATGCCCGTGGTCTCCAGGATCGTCATCGCCGCATTGTGGATCTTCTCCACCCCTTCCGGACCCAGCAGATCAATCGGTCCGACCTGGCGGTTCAGCGCCGGCAGGTAGACCGGCGGCGGGTTGGTGCGGGCCTGGACGCGCGCAGCACGGCCGCCCCGGGGGGCGCGCGGCGCCCGTGTTTTCAGTTCCGTCATGTTCAGCTCCTTCAGGTGCCGGGATCAGGCCCGGGCGCGTGCGCTGGTTGGGTCGACGGCGCAGATGCCGATCACCTCGGCCTCGCGCATCTCGTTGTGGACC